>JAKISE010000043.1 GCA_021648745.1 Cyclobacteriaceae bacterium | reverse complement strand
ATATCTAGCAGGCAATCTTTTAGTAATAAAAATCTTAAAATAATCCATTATTTTTTCACTTTTTATTTCCAAAATCTCACCTACTATCTTATTTTCTGGCAGCATTCCTTAGGTCGAACTCAGGTTGACAACTATTCCTTATCCCGAACTCAGGTTACTACAGTAAAAAGGATAATTGCGAATACTTTTTTATTTAGATGACCTGTTTGCTTGTAAATTTCTGTTGTAAAGGAGGTGCGATATTTACACTCACAGGCTCATAATAAGCATCTAAATTTTTTCCATTTTTTTTCATAAAAGTGCTCTTAGGTATTAATGAGGCTTATTAATTGTAGAAATTGCAAATTAATTATCTGGCAAATTTTATATCTTTAATACTTAAACTATCCCATAGATAATTACGTATTTTTAGAAAAATAAGAGTAATATTTAATTAGACGAGTTGGGGAGTATTAATGAAGAAATTTAATTCTCATAATCCACAACAGCTCTGCTTGAGCAAACTTTTCCTATGTAATCCTTCACTTTTAGATGTTCAGGATGAATTTGATATGCCTCTAAATCAGCTTTGGTATTAAAATTAGAGTAAAGTGTGGCATCATAGGCTACATCGGATTGGTTGAAGTCAACTCCAAATTCCAAATGATTGAGTTCTGAGATACTATCATTTAACCCAAGAAGATTAGATTTCAATGTTGCCAAAATTTCTGCTTTATTTAATTCTGGCTTTATATTTAAAAATACTATATGCGTAATCATTTAAATGTTGTTTAATTGACCTTTAACTCTAAACTCATAACTTCAAACTATTCATAATACACTACTTCATGCACCCTACCTAGGGCATTAAACCGTAAGGTTAAGTTTGCCAGTTTTTTATCAGCTATATAATTACCACATGATGACCCTGGATCTAGGGAGTAGATGTAAAACCGTTGTGCTCTTTTGTATATTTCATGCATATCAGGTCGGCCAAGTAAGCTTTTAATTTGGTTTTGGTCTTTGCCCATGAGTATTTCTTTATTGGCCATCACTAGGTCGATTAAATCTTTACGGTTTCCTAAGCAGCCATCTTTATCGTTTGTCCAACCTTTTTTGTCAAAACCATCTATGGTTAGCGAGGAGGTGCAATATGATAGAAAAATCAATAGAAAAATAGAAATATATTTAGTCATTCGATTGTTTTTTTAATGCAATTGTGAGCCATATTTTAGAAATGATATAATAATTGGCTACAATAATTAAGACCCACATTTCTGCCATTTCGAAAAATCCTAAAGCTGCACCAATACCTAAAACAATCATTAACCGAAGTTTTTCTGCCCATTGTGTCCATGGTTTCATTTCGAAGAGCCCACCGTTGGTAACAGCAGTTACCATTATTAATAAAGCAGAAATAATTTTTGGAGCCATATCCAAATGTGCTTGGTTAAATAAAAACCAAGTAGTAAAACCTAATATGGCAATAAATTGAAATAGTATATAGGCATTTAGTTTTTGGTTAACTACAGTAGTATATTTAGCATGGTTGGTATCAATGGCAGGCGCAGGTCTATAACCTCCCATTTCTTTGGGCAACCAACCTGGTTTATAAAAAATGTATTTTATTTTATCTACGAAACTAGGAATTTGCTTCATTTCACTCCCCATTACTTTAAAATTTACAAAATTAGCCCACACGGGATTCCAACTATTAATAGGTGTAGTAACTCCATAAGTGGGTCTTTCTTCTTCTTGCTGGTAAGTGCCAAAAAGCTTGTCCCATATAATAAAAGCTCCGCCATGGTTTTTATCAATGTACTTTGGGTCACGACCGTGATGCACTCTGTGGTGCGATGGAGTTACAAAAATGTACTCGATAAAGCCAAGTTTACCTATTAGTTCTGTATGGATCCAAAACTGGTAAAGCGTAGTGAGTGCTGCCATCAGGGCAAAATCAATGGTATTAAATCCTATGATTGCTAGCGGAAAGTAGAAAATAGAAGTCCAGATTACTTGAAAAGAGCTTTGCCTTAAAGCTACCGATAAATTATAGTCTTCACTTTGGTGATGTACCACATGTCCGCTCCAAAATAAATTAATCTCATGGCTCATTCGGTGAGCCCAGTAATAGGCAAAATCTGTAGCAATAAATAGAATAATAAGGGTGTACCAATTGGTTGAAATTTGCCAAACGGCAAAATTCTCAAAAATGAATTGATAGATGCCGAGTGCAAATAGTTTTAGAAAAATACCAGATACCTGCTGGGTAATACCGCAATTAATATTAGTAACAGCATCATTTAATCGGTATAATTTCCGATTACTTAGCCATTGTATAATTACCTCAATAATAATAAGTAATGCAAATATGGGTATCGATAATACGATTGGGTTTACATCCATTAATTCATCTATTTTTTCAAAAGTATTTAATTCTAGTCAAATAAATATTGTTGAACTAATTTTTGGGTAAACTTGCACTCTAATTTTTTAATAAATGACCTTAAGAGTAACTAATGCCCTTCGAATTATATCAATCATTGTATTGGGGTTCGTTTTTTTTATAGCCTATGCAGGTTTGCCCGAGCAAGTACTTGTTTTACTTAACAAAGGTGGAAACCCAACTCAATATATTGGTAAGAATTATTTTTTTTATGGAACATTAGCACTTTTAATTATAACCAACCTTCTATTTTATTTGTTGGGTAATATATTAAGAAAATCAGTTTCCAATCAAGCGCAAACAAGCGGTAAGTTTATTTTTTCTTTATCCATTATTATAAATGTTTTCTTCTCAGTGGCATTAACATTTTTGGCAATTCTTAACGGGCAAGAAAATTTTGACTACGATTCTTTTGCCCCATTTATTTATTTAAGCATTGGCTTATTCGTTGTTTGGTTGGTTGCTTTTATGACTTCTTTGGTAAAGTCAAAAAAAACAGTTTAAAGTAATCTTTTTTCTACGGCTTTCAATTAACAGATTATTAGCCAGTTAACACCGTATTGCTAAGAAATAGTGGTTTTGATGTGGTTGCGGATATTAACAAAAAGTACTTAATTAGTAGCTACAATAAACTTTTGGAAGCAAAGAAGAGCATCGGAAAAGTTGAAAATAGTTTATTATTTCTAAATAAAGACCTTAATTCAAATTTCAGATAATATCGATGGCAGAAGTTAGTAATTACGATGAAGGGAGCATAAAATCGTTAGATTGGAAAGAACATATTAGGCTGCGCCCTGGTATGTATATTGGTAAACTTGGAGATGGCTCGGCTCAAGACGATGGTATTTATGTACTTGTAAAAGAAGTAATAGATAACTGTATAGATGAGCATATGATGGGTTTTGGTAAAATCATTGAGGTTAAAATATCGGAACGGAGAGTTGAAATACGAGATTATGGAAGAGGCATACCGCTTGGTAAAGTGGTTGATTGTGTTTCTAAAATAAATACTGGTGGTAAATACGACTCTGGTGCTTTTCAAAAATCAGTTGGGCTTAATGGAGTTGGTACCAAAGCCGTAAATGCGCTCTCTAATTATTTTAAAGTACAGTCGTATCGGAACGGAGAATCCAAACTAGCCGAATTTACAAAGGGAGTAATTACGAAGGATGCAAAGGTGGCTTCGAGTAGTGGTAGAAACGGAACATTAATTGCATTTGAACCAGACGAATCTGTTTTTAAAAACTACCATTATATCCCAGGGTATCTCGAAGACCTCATTTGGAATTATGTATTCCTTAACTCAGGACTTACAATAAACCTTAACGGACAAAAATATTTTGCCGAGAATGGCCTATACGATTTGCTTTCAAGAAAGGTACAGCAAGAAAGTTTACGCTATCCTATAATTCATATTAAAGGGGAGGATATTGAAGTAGCCATAACCCACTCTAACCAGTATGGTGAAGAATATTATTCATTTGTAAATGGGCAGTATACCACCCAAGGAGGTACGCACCTAGCTGCCTTTAGAGAAGCCGTTGTAAAAACAATACGAGATTTCTTTAAAAAGGATTACGATGCGGCTGATATTCGAGGGAGTATAATTGCATCGGTAGCGGTAAGAGTGCAGGAGCCTGTGTTTGAATCTCAAACAAAAACCAAGCTTGGTTCATTAAATGTGGGACCCGATGGGCCAACCATGCGTACGTTTGTCAATGATTTTATTAAGGTAGAATTAGACAATTACCTACATAAAAATTCAGAAGTTGCAGATGCACTTCAAAAAAGGATTTTACAATCGGAACGAGAGCGAAAGGAAATAGCTGGAATTAAAAAACTGGCAAATGATCGAGCTAAAAAAGCAAATCTTCATAATAAGAAACTTCGAGATTGCCGCATCCATTTAAATGATAAAAAAGGTGACTTACGTGAAGAAACAATGGTTTTTATTACAGAGGGAGATTCTGCAAGTGGATCGATTACAAAATCCAGAAACGTACAGACTCAGGCTGTGTTTAGTTTGAGGGGTAAGCCATTAAATAGCTTCGGGCTTACTAAAAAAGTAGTGTACGAAAATGAAGAGTTTAACTTATTGCAACATGCCCTTAACATAGAAGATGGCATTGAAGGTTTGCGTTACCGCAAAATTGTGGTTGCTACTGATGCCGATGTAGATGGTATGCATATTCGCTTATTACTCCTTACTTTCTTTTTACAGTTTTTCCCTGACTTAGTTAAACATGGCTATGTATTTATTTTAGATACACCCTTGTTCAGGGTCAGAAATAAAAAGCAAACCATTTACTGCTACGATGAACAGGAAAAACAAGCCGCAATCAGGCAATTGGGAGCAAAACCTGAGATTACTCGATTTAAAGGACTTGGAGAAATCTCCCCAGATGAGTTTGGTGAATTTATAGGAGATGGAATTCGATTAGATCCTGTGATTCAGAGAGAAGATACCAGTATTGAGAAATTATTGAGTTTTTATATGGGCAAAAACACCCCCGACAGGCAAAAATTCATCATTGATAAATTAAGAGTTGAAAAAGATTTTGTTGAAGAAGAAATTGCATAATTGAATGAGTGAAGAAGAATTAACCAATAGCCAACACCAAGAGGAATCACATACGATTGTTCCTCTATCTGGCATGTACGAAAACTGGTTTCTAGATTATGCATCGTATGTAATATTAGAAAGAGCCGTTCCTGCCATTGACGATGGATTAAAGCCTGTACAAAGGCGAATAATGCATGCCATGAAAGAAATGGACGATGGTCGATTTAATAAAGTGGCCAATGTTATTGGTACAACTATGCAGTATCATCCTCATGGCGATGCAGCTATTGGCGATGCCATTACTACCCTTGGTCAAAAAGAATTACTCTTTGAAACTCAAGGAAACTGGGGCGATATACGAACAGGAGATAGGGCTGCCGCCCCTAGATATATAGAGGTGCGTTTGTCAAAATTTGCCTTAGATGTAGCATTTAACGGGCAAACTACGGATTGGCAACTCTCTTACGATGGCCGTAAAAAGGAGCCAATAGCATTGCCTGTAAAATTTCCTCTGCTTTTAACTCAAGGAGTAGATGGTATTGCTGTTGGTCTTTCAACTAAAATATTACCTCATAATTTTATCGAATTAGTAAAGGCATCTATTGATATATTAAAAGGTAAAAGCCCCAAGATCTACCCTGATTTTTTAACAGGAGGGATGGTAGATATTTCAGATTATAAGCAGGGAGAAAGAGGAGGTAAAGTTAAAGTAAGAGCAAAAATCGAAGTGGTTGATAAAAAGGAAATTATCATAAAAGATATTCCTTATGCTACTACTACTAGTTCTATCATCGATTCCATTATTAAAGCAAATGATAAGGGAAAAATTAAGATTAAAAAAGTAATTGATAATACGGCAAAAGATGTAGAAATTGCTGTGAGTTTAGCTCCTGGAATGTCTCCTGATGTTACCATAGATGCACTCTATGCATTTACCGATTGCGAAATTTCATTATCTCCTAATGCCTGTGTTATTGTGGAAGACAAGCCGATGTTTTTATCGGTAAATGAGATTTTAAAAATTAATACCCATCAAACAGTTGACCTTCTTAAACAAGAACTTGAAATAAGAAGATCTGAATTATTAGAGAAGATATTATTCTCATCTCTAGAAAAAATATTTATCGAAAATAGAATTTATAGAGATATTGAAGAGTGTGAAACTTGGGAAGCCGTTATTAAAACGATCGACAAGGGCCTAACTCCATTTAAACCTCAATTTTATAGAGAGATTACAGAGGAGGATATTGTCCGCTTGACAGAAATTAAGATTAAGCGAATCTCTAGGTTTGATGCCTTTAAGGCAGATGATCTAATGAATAAGCTCGAAGAAGAGCTTAAGCAAGTGGCGCATCACTTAGAAAATCTCACGGATTATGCCATTGCCCATTTTAATAGGTTGTTAGATAAATACGGCAAAGGGAAAGAGCGTAAGACAGAGATAAAAACCTTTGATGAAATTAGAGCTACTTCGGTAGTGGCTAATAATCAGAAACTTTATGTAAATCGCAAAGATGGGTTTATTGGCTATAGTCTTAAAAAAGACGAATTTGTATGCGATTGTTCCGATATTGACGACATAATTGTGGTGCGTAAAGATGGTGTTTGCATGGTCTCTCGAATTTCTGAAAAAATATTTATGGGCAAAGACATTTTGCACGTAGGTGTTTGGAAAAAGAATGATGAACGTATGGTCTACAACCTTATTTATGTAGATGCAGGCTCTAGTCGAAATATGGTCAAACGCTTTAATGTGTTAGGGGTAACGCGGGATAAAGAATACCAATTAACAAAAGGCGCAAAGGGTTCTAAAGTGTTTTATTTTAGCGCCAATCCTAATGGAGAAGCAGAGGTGGTAACTGTAAAACTAACATCTGGCTGTAGTGCCAGAACTAAAGTATTCGATTTTGATTTCGCTACTATAGAAATAAAAGGCCGAGGTGCAGGAGGTAATATTTTAACAAAATACCCTATTCGAAAAACAGAATTTAAATCCGAAGGAATTTCGACCTTGTCAGGTATAGATATTTGGTACGATGTATCAGTTGGCCGTTTAAATAAAGAATCGAGAGGTGAGCTGATTGGTAATTTCGATGGTGAAGATCGAGTATTGGTATTATATAAAGATGGTCAATTCGAACTCACTTCTTACGAGCTATCTAACCACTATGAACCTGATAAAATTAGCATAATTAAAAGGCTTGATTCCGACTTGGTGGTGTCTTTAGTTCATCAAGATGGTAAAACTAAAAATCACTTTATCAAACGTTTCCAAATAGAAACCAACACTACTGGTAAAAAGTATGGGTTAATCAGTGAAACGGCTGGGTCAAAATTAGTAGCTCTTTCTGTGCATCCTAATCCTGCGCTAAAAATGGATTTGGTAAAAGGAAAAACCAAAGAGAAAGAAACGATAACGGTAGAGGCTTCAGAACTAATCGATGTAAAAGGTTGGAAAGCCGCAGGCAATCGTTTGTCACAGCACCAAGTTAAGAAGGCCGTATTCATTGAGCCAAAAATAGAAGCAGTAGAGGCTGCTGATCCAGAAACAGAGAACAAACCTGTGGTTGAGGTAGTTAAAGAGGCCGTGTCAACACTTAAACCTAAAGTAGTTGAGGAGCCTAAAACGGTTGTAAATGAAGATGAAATGCCACCTGAAAAACCTATGCCAACAACACCCCCAAAGCCACCTAAAAAAGAAGGTGGAGATGACTATGAAGTCGGCACTACCCTTGAGCTTTTCTAAATGAGCGATCAGGCAGCTTTAACAGAGTTTCTTGCTCCTTATGTGAGCGATCATAAGAAAGCCTTGATGGAGGAAGTGATGAGAAAGAGAACACGGTATTTAACCGTTGTACTCGAAAATATTTATCATCCACATAACGCAAGCGCTGTAGTGCGCAGTTGCGATTGTTTTGGTGTTCAGGATATCCATATTATAGAGGGTGATAATGAATATAACATAAACCCTTATGTGGTACGAGGTTCGGCAAATTGGGTTTCACTTTATAAATACCAGCAGTCTGAAACAAAAGATAATTGTTTCGATCAGCTAAAGTCAAATGGGTATAAATTGGTGGGTACATCACCCAATCCTGAGTATAAGTCAATTAATGAGTATCTTATAGATGAAAAAACCGCCTTAGTTTTTGGACAAGAAGAATCTGGGTTGAGTGATTTTGCTAATTCACAAATGGACGATTTTATACACATTCCCATGGTTGGGTTTACAGAAAGTTTTAATATCTCTGTAAGCGTGGCTATTTGTTTATTTGAGCTCTCGAATAAGATTCGAAGGTCTGAGGTTGAATGGCAACTATCAGATGACGAAAAAGGTACATTAACCTTGGAGTGGTATAAAAATATAATTGCAAGATCAGATGTACTTGAGCGCGAATATTTACGTATAAGTAATGTTGGTAATTAAGCTTGATTAAAGTACTAAACAAACGAAACCTAAGGCTTGAAGAAACTAAAAATAATTATTGTATCAATATTGGCTGTAATGATAGCCACAAATATTTGGATAGTGGTGTCGACCAAAGACCAAATGTTTAGCAATATTGAGGACGTACCTTATAATGAAGTAGGCCTCGTATTAGGAACAAGCAACAAAAACAAAAATGGCACCGATAACCAATTTTTCGCAGAAAGGATGGCAACTACAGCTCGGCTGCTAAAAGATGGGAAAATAGATAAAATCATTGTAAGTGGTGATAATCGCACAAAATTTTATAACGAGCCATTGATGATGGAGAAGACCCTTGTTAAAATGGGAGTTCCAAGAAACAAAATATTACTTGATACTGCTGGTTTTAGAACAATCGAGTCTATAAAGAATGCAGAGAAAGATTTTGGGCTTAAAAATTTTACTATCATTACCCAAGAATTTCATGGGTATAGGGCGCTTTTCATTAGCAATTACTATAATCTTAATGCACAAGTTATGAGTACTAAGAGGTTACCTCTAAAGGATTCTGGAAATGTAAGGATACGTGAGTTTTTTGCAAGGATAAAGGCCTTTATCGATCTCTATTTATTTACTTAAACAAAGACTATTTTTGGTTTTTTTTGTTTGTCTTTAATACTTATTTAATATTGTTTTGCATTCTTTAAACCCTTGACTAACCCATACTAGCAGTTGAAATTTATAAGTCTTTATATCATCATATCTGTTTTTGCAAGCTTCTCAGTATTTGCTCAAAAAACTATTGTATATGGCAAAGTTAAAGATGCAGATAATGGAGACCCTGTGCCATTTGCCAATGTAATTTTTAAGGGCACAAGTATAGGGGCCACAACAAAATTTGATGGCACCTACCGAATAGAGACTACACAAAAGATAGATTCTGTGGTAGCTAGTTATATTGGCTATAAGCAAAAAACACTACCCATAATTGGAGGAAAGGAGCAAAATATAGATTTTCAGCTAACCGAAGAAATAATGAATTTGGAGGAGGTTGTTTTTGTTGCTAAAGAAAATCCTGCATTTGCCATTATGCGAAATGTTGTTAAGAATAAAAAGTTAAACGACAAACGTTCATTATCTGCCTATGAATATGAAAGTTACACAAAAATTGAAGCTGATGTTGATAATATAACTGATAAATTTAAGCAGAATAAGCAGGTGCAAAAAATTGTACATGTACTTGACAGCATTGAAATTATAGCAGGTGAAAACGGACGGCCAATACTGCCGATATTTTTCTCGGAGGCAATTTCTAAATATTATGTGCGCAATAACCCGGACATGCGCCACGAGTATATCATTAAAACCAAGGTTACAGGATTGGGTTTGACAGATGGTACGTTTACCTCTCAAATTGTGGGCTCCACCTATCAAGAGTATAATTTTTACCGAAATTATATGACCATTATCGAAAAGGAGTTTGTATCTCCTTTGGCCAATGGGTGGAAAGGCATCTACAATTTTTACCTGATTGATAGTCTTATGATAGGTAATGATTTTACTTATCGCCTAGATTTTGAGCCTAAACGAAAGAATGACCTTGCTTTCAAAGGTACTATTTGGATAACCAAAAATGAATATGCCTTAAAGCAAGCTGATGTTACCGTAGGTAAAAAGGCCAATTTAAATTTTATTGAAAAAATTAATATTAAGCAGAAATTGACAAAAACTGAGGCTGGCCCTTGGTTGCCTTCTAAAACTAGGGTACTAATAGATGTAGCACAGCCAACGGAAGAGGTAGCTGGTCTCTTAGCTAAATTTTATATATCTAATAAAGATTTTGTAGTAAATCAACCAAGAAATGAATCGTTCTATCGATTGCCTGTGGAAATGGACGAAGAGGTAAGGATGAGTGATGGCCTATACTGGGAAGAAAGCAGACATGAAAGTCTTACAAAAAGTGAGATAAACGTGTACCATATGGTTGACACTTTAAAGAAAATACCTTCTATTAAAACCTATATCGATATGGCCAAATTTGCTTATAGCGGCTATTATCGTTTTAATAAATTTAGCGTGGGGCCATATCCTCTTTTTCTGTCATTTAATGACATCGAAGGGCTTCGCTTAGGTTTTGGTGGTGAAACAACCTTTCAGTTTAGCAATAAATGGGTGTTCAAAGGCCTTGTTGGTTATGGATTTGGCGATGAACAATGGAAGTATAAGGCAGGTGTTGACTATGTGTTATCACGAAAGCCTTGGGTGAAAATGGGAGTGGAAATACGACATGATATCGATCCCGTATATTTTACATATAGAGATATAAACGATGAAGGAGCATTCTATGCCTTTAATCGTTTGGGCACCTTACGCAGACCCTTTGATCATAGAAAGCTGCAGTTTAGAATTGATAATCAGTTAATTAGGGATATAAATACTAGATTAACTCTTAGGTACGATAAGCTTGACCCGCTGTTTGAATTTAGCTATTATGAAGATATTGCTCAAAAGGATGTAATTAAAACCAACATTACTACCACTGAAGCAAGGCTACAAGTGGAGTGGGCTAAAGATCGAAAATACTTGATTGATGATAATGATAGAGTAAGCGGTGGCATTGGTCGCTTCCCAATTGTTCGATTAAAATTTACAGCTGGCATGCCTTTGGTGGATAGCGATTTGAAGTATCAAAAACTTGGCTTTGAGTTTATTAAAAAGCTAAAAATGGGAGAACTTGGTACCTCGTTTTTAAAGATAGAAGGAGAATATGTTTTTGGTAATGTGCCTTATCCCTTACTCAGAAATCATTGGGGCAACGAAACCCCATTTTATACTGCTTTCACTTATAACCTAATGGATAATTTTGAGTTTACCTCTGACCGGTTTGTGTCGATGAGCTACCGCCACCATTTCGAAGGAAAAATTTTAAACCATATTCCCTTACTAAGGGCTTTAAAACTTCGACTAGTAGGAGAAGCCAAAGTATTGTACGGTGGAATGCGACAGGAAAATTTAGATATTATAGTGCCTATTTTAGATGTAAATGGTAATGAAGTTAAACAGTTCGGGGTGCTAGAAACCAATTTGCCTTATGTAGAAGTAGCCTACGGTGTAGAAAATATTTTTAAAGTAATTAGAGTTGATTTCTTCCACCGACTCACCTACACCGATGACCCTTCCATCAATGATTTTGGGGTGAAAATCGGCTTTCAGTTTATTCTGTAGCTGAGCTATACATGTTAATTGTCTACTTTTGAGGCCATGGCTATATCAGGAATAAAGACTATAATACGGGCAGCTGGCCAATACCAAAATTATCACGTTGAAAAAATATCAACTAACCGATTTACTCATCAAGCTTTTATAAACGTTCTTAGTGATTTTGAAAGAGAAGAGCAGCTCTCTTTCAAAGATATTGGGTATTCTGAAGAAGGTCGAGCTATCAGAAGTGTAACCTTCGGAAAAGGTAAAACAAAAGTCCTTTTATGGAGCCAAATGCACGGCAATGAATCCACCGCTACAAGGGCTATTCTTGATATTTTAAAATTTCTTACTGCCAACGATGAGCTTAACTCTTTTAGAGAACAAATAGCTGACAAACTAACACTTCAGTTTATTCCAATGCTTAATCCAGATGGCACTAATCGTTTTCAGCGAAGAACAGCCACCGAGATTGATATGAACCGTGATGCCGTGGAGCTGCAAACACCCGAAGGCAGGTTGTTAATGGATGTTATTGATGATTTCAAACCCGGTTTCGCACTCAACTTACACGATCAGCGTAGGTTTTATAATGTAAAGGGCACAGAGGTGCCTTCAAGCATGTCTTTCTTAGCACCAGCCTATAATGAAGGAAGAGAAGTAAATACTACTCGAAAAAAGGCAATGCAACTTATTGCAGGCATGAATCAAGTTTTGCAAAACCGCATTACTGGTGGTGTTGGCTTATATGATGATACGTACAGTTTTAGGTCATTTGGTGATGCAATTCAGGCAAAAGGCATTAGCACAATTTTAGTTGAATCGGGTTGGTTGGCGAATGATATGGAAAAGGAAGGCGTTCGAAAATTAAACTTTCTAGCCTTACTTAGTGCCTTTCAAATGATTGCCGAAAATAGCTACACTAAATTTTCGGTCGAAGACTATATTAACATTCCACCCATTGACACCAAGCTGTTTGACGTGCTAATTAAGAATGTAAGCATCGATGATGAATCGGATGCAAAAGTTGATTTAGGTATTAATAGAACAGAGCATTTATTAGAAGCCCCAAATTACTATTCCATAGGTTGGCTAGAGGATTTAGGTGACTTATCAGCTCATTACGGTTTCGAAACTGTAAAGGAAAAAGGACTCAAAGTAATACCGGGTAAATCTATTGTTATTGATAAATTAGAAGTCATCTCCATGATTTCTGTAAAACGACTCTTACGACAAGGAGTGCTTTTTTTAATAACGCCAGACGTTCCTCTTGAAGCTCATGTGCCGTTTCCTATAAACCTAGTGCACCCTCGTAAACTACAAGAAGTACAAACCATAAAGTTTGATAGCAAGGCTAATTTTCTATTGGTTGATAACTTAAATAAAATCAAATTCATCATCCTTAACGGATTCCTAATCAACCCTGCTAAAATTGATACTAGTGTAAACGGATTGGTTTTAGTGTAGCTTCTTTTCGGCACATTAGTAATCGGTAGTGAATTGCACATTTTAAAATAATGCCAATTTTATCCCTCAGTAAATCAGTTACTTATAAAATAGTTTCATTATAAATTAAACCTTTTAGTATTCCTTTTCTCTAAGAACCATACAAACTAAAAAACGAAAGAAATGAAAGCACTAGAAAAGATTAACTCACTATTAGTAAAAGGCGTATTAAGTTTAGCGGTAGTATTTTTATTATTTGCTACTTCTTGTCAGCAAAATGGCAATGAAAATGAATTGATAGATTTTTCTTCTCCCGAATCAGATGCCATTGCGGAAGCAGATTTTGATGAAGTAGATGATATTTCTTCCAATATAATGAGCTATGCTGATGGTAATATTGGAGGTAAAACTTCTGGTAATAATGAAGATGACAGACTACATTGTGCCGTTGTTACCCATGATCAAGAAGCTCAAACTATTACCATTGATTTTGGCGATGGCTGCACAGGCCCTAATGGGGTTGTTCGTAGCGGTATTATATTTATTACGTATACTGGTCAAAGATTTGTACCTGGTTCAAAATGGACCATTGAGCTAAGAAATTTCTACATTAATAACAGGCATATCGAAGGTACAAGAACAGTAGAAAACGTATCAGAAACTATTAATGATAATCCCAAGTTTCATATTGTGCTTGCCGATGGTAAAATTACTTGGCCTGACGAAACTTTTGCCACTCGAGAAGTAGATCGTTACAGAGTTTGGGTGCGTGCTGCTAACCCACTTAACGATGAAATACATATCTTAGAAAGAAGTGTTGCTAATGGATTAAACCGTAGAGGTGTAAGATATACTGCAACTGTACTAGCCGACCTCATTTTTAAAAGAATTTGTCGCGCCAATGGTACGGCACGCATACCGGTACAAGGTATTAAAGAACTTGTAGTAGGAGACAAAACTTTCTTGGTAGATTTTGGAGATGGCAGGTGTGATAGCATCGTAACAATTACTTCCAATGGTGTTACTAGAGAAGTTGATTTAGCAAACCGTAATTAAAGTTTCTTGAATGGCTAACGTGCCGTCAGGTTGTTGAGTAAGAGTCTCCGCTAGCTAGCGGAGGCTCTTTTTTTGTTTCATAGAAATGCAGAAATTAGCTTTATAAGCAGAAGAGCCTTATAGCTGCTAAATCTTGGTATTAGATTTTATTTAGCCAAATCTGTTTTAATAAAGCTACAGTAATACTTAAGTTTGCACAAACCATTTAACATGAAGCAATACCACGATTTAATGAAGCGGATACTCGATGAAGGAGTTGAAAAAGGAGACAGAACAGGTACAGGAACAATTAGTGTTTTTGGGCATCAAAGTCGATATAATTTACAGGAAGGATTTCCAGTAATTACCACTAAAAAGCTTCATTTACGGTCTATTATTTATGAATTGCTATGGTTTTTAAAAGGCGATACTAACATTAGTTACCTCAAAGAAAATGGGGTTAAAATATGGGATGAATGGGCAGATGAAGAAGGTAATCTGGGACCTGTCTATGGCTACCAATGGCGTAATTGGCCAGCACCTAACGGGAAACATATCGACCAAATTACACAAATTATAGATCAACTTAAGACCAACCCTAACTCAAGACGAATAATTGTAAGCGCCTGGAATGTAGGCGAAATTGAAAACATGGCGCTGCCCCCTTGCCATGCCTTTTTTCAGTTTTATGTAGCAGACGGAAAACTTTCTTGCCAGCTATATCAACGTTCAGCCGATGTGTTTTTAGGTGTGCCTTTTAATATTGCTTCTTATGCTTTACTTACCATGATGGTGGCGCAAGTATGTGGTTTACAGCCCGGTGATTTTGTTCACACCTTGGGCGATGCACATTTATACAGTAACCACATTGAACAGACTAATCTTCAATTAGGCCGAACCCCTAAGAAACTGCCCACGATGAAAATCAACCCTAACGTAAACAATATCTTCGATTTTACGTATGAAGATTTTGAGCTAATAGGTTATGACCCCGATCCGCATATAAAAGGGAAAGTGGCCGTGTAAGCTATTTTCCTTTTATATAATTCTTTTAAGAAATAATTAGCATTTAGTTTATCATTGAGTGATAATCTATATAACAACCGAATGGGGGATAAAAGTAGTGTGTTTGATATGATTGGACCTATAATGATTGGTCCAAGTAGTTCGCATACTGCAGGGGTGGTTAAAATTGGCCGTGCTACAGTTGGCTTACTGGGTAGTATCCCTGAAAAAGCAGAAATCACTTTTTATAATTCTTTTGCCAGAACCTATGAAGGCCACGGAAGCGATAAAGCAATTATAGCAGGTCTGTTAAATTTTAAAACCGATGATGCTCGAATTAAAACATCATTTAATGCCGCCAAAGAACATGGGTTAAAATATTCGTTTCGTTCAGTAGGTAATGCAAGTACTTTTCACCCTAATACGGTAAGTATAAAAGTGTATTCTAATGAAAGGAGCTGTACATTAATAGGAGAAAGCAAGGGTGGGGGTGTAATTAATATTGTGGAGGTTGATGAGTTTAAAGCAGGTTTTTCTACCTCTTTGGTTACCTTACTTATTAAAGCACACGATATTAAAGGCAGTATTTCATTTCTTTCTAATATAATTTCTCAAGATGGATGCAACATCGCAACCATGTCTGTTTCTCGTAAAGGGAAAAATGATTTGGCATGCCAGGTGTTTGAAATGGATTCAGAATTAAAAACAACAACAATTGATTATATCAATAGCCTCGACTGGGTTATTGAAACAATTTATTTACCAGTCATAAATTAAATTAATAATTATGTCAAAACTCAAAACAACACTCGCAATTTTTGCCTTTTTATGGGTCGGAAACTTTAATTCCAATGCCCAAACCGATTCGCTATGGACTCTCCAGCGCTGTATTGAATATGCGTTAGAGCATAACCTCACAGTTCAAAACCAACAGTTAAATGTGAATTTGAACGAAGTCAACTTTCAACAATCTAAGCTAAACTTAGCACCATCTGTCAATGCCAGTACCAATTATGGACTTAATTGGGGGCTTTCAATTAATCCCGTTACCAATTTTGCTCAAAAACAGCAACAATCTAATGGGAATGCTAGCCTCAGCACTAGTTGGATAATATTTAGCGGGGGAAGAAACCTGAGAACCATTCGCCAAAACAAGACACTTTTAGAAAATGGAGAAAATGATTTAGAAAAGACAAAGAACGATGTAATTCTTTCCTTAATTACCTTTTATACCAATGTTATTTTTAATGAAGAGCTCTTAAACAATGCCCAAAAACAATATAGTTCTACCAATTCTCAGTTAGATCGTACTCAGAAACAAGTAGCAGCAGGCTCTTTGCCAAGATCGGCCGAACTAGATTTAGTGGCACAATTGGCAAATAATGAATTAAATGTGATTAATGCAGATAATAATCTTCAAATTTCATTGCTGCAATTAAAACAATCGATGCTATTGAAAGGGAATGCTAGTTTAGGAGTTGTTATTCCTGAAATTGAACTAGATAGTAGTATGCTAGCAAATATTAATGCACAACGTATTTATAAAGAGGCAGAACTAACAATGCCTGAAATTAGGAGTGCAGATGGGCAAATAGCTGCAGCCGAAATTGGCATTGATGTGGCTAAAGGTAGTTACTACCCTAGCCTGCGGTTAAATGCAGGGGTTAATACAAATTACTCTTCTATTATTGCTGATAGGGGACGTTTTGAAGGCGATGGAACAATGATAGATATTCCAACTGGCAGTTTTGTTGGCTCCTCAGCTGCTGGGTCACCCATTGTTCGTCAAACTCAAAATGGCCAAATCGTGGATTACGCAACTGGGCGGCAGCTATCTGATAACTTTGGACAATTTGTGAGCTTAAATTTGAGCATTCCTATTTTTAATAACTACCAGGCCAATGCAGGGGTGCAACGTGCAAAAATTACGAGAGAGCAAGCTATTGTTCAAGCACAGCAAGCCCGCCAAGTACTACGACAAACTATTGAAACTGCAAGTACAGATGCTCTCAGTGCGGCAAAATCTTATGTTAGCTCGTTTAAAAGAGTAGAAGCCCAAGAAGAGTCGTTTAGGGCGACACAACAGAGATTCCAAAATGGTGCTGCTAATTATACAGAATACCAAGTGGCAGAAAATAACCTTTTTCAGTCTAAGTCTGATTTATTAAGAGCTAAGTATAGCTTTATCTTTAGATTAATAATTCTTGACTTTTATCAAGGAAACCCAATTGAACTCTAACCTATAAAACCTTATAAATATATTATGGCCAACCCAAAAAAAAAATCTAATAAAATAATTTATATACTAATTGGTGTATTATTTGGATTAATATTACTCGTTGTTATATTGAAAAAGTCGAGTAAAAAGGAGATTGAAGTCATCACTAATTATCCTAAAACATTAACAATTGTTGAAAAGATAAGCGCCTCAGGCATGGTTCAACCTGTAAACGAAGTAAGGCTCAGTCCAGATGTTGCAGGAGAAATTATTGAACTTCATGTGCAGGAAAGTGATTCTGTAACCGTTAATCAGTTAATTGTTAAAATTAGACCTGATAATTATATTTCAGCAGTACAACGAGCAGAAGCTAGTTTAAACCAACAAAAGGCTAATTTGCTTTCAACAAAATCGAGTTTAGCCCGATCGGAAGCTACTTTTGAAAGAGCAAAATTAGACTATGAGAGGAGCAGGAAGCTGCATGATCAAAGTGTGATTTCAACTTCTGACTGGGAGCTATCTAAGCAAAATTTTAAAATAGCTGAAAACGACCTTGCCTCCGCAAAAGCATCGGTGGAAGCATCGAAGTATGTTGTTAAAAGCAGTAGAGCCTCCGTGGAGGATGCACAGGAAAACTTACGGAAAACATCGGTATTATCGCCCATTAGTGGTACAGTATCTAAGCTTGATGTTAAAAAAGGAGAACGCGTAGTTGGTACTTCTCAGTTTGCGGGTACTGAAATGCTTCGTATTGCAGATTTGAATAATATGGAAGTGAGAGTGGATGTGAATGAGAATGATATTATTAGAATTTCCTTAGGAGACACCTCAATAATTGATGTAGATGCTTACACACACTTTGGTAAAAAGTTTAAAGGAGTAGTGACTCAAATTGCTAATACTGCAAAAGATAAAGTATCAGCTGATGCGGTAACGGAGTTTGAAGTAAAAATTAGAATATTGCCTTCTTCGTATGCAGATCTTAAGAAAGAAGGCAATCATCACCCATTTAAGCCGGGTATGACAGCCAGTGTTGACATTATTACTAACTCAAAATCAAATATACGAACAGTGCCTTTGGCTGCAGTAACGGTTAGAAGTAAAAGTGAATTAGAGGATATAGGAAATGAGGATAAAAAGCCTAAAAGAGATCGAAAAGGGTCGAGTAAAAATTCTGAGAAAGAGGAAAAGAAAGAAGAGGTGATTTTTATCAACGATAATGGAGTGGCCAAAGTAATTAAGGTAGAAACAGGTATTAGTGATTATGAACATATTGAAATTGTGACTGAACTGGATGATTCAGTTAAAGTGATTATTGGTCCATACATTGCTGTTTCAAAAAGGTTGAAAGATGGCGATTTAGTAAAAGAAGAAGAAAATAAAAAATCTAAAAAGTCGAAAAATTAGGTAGTTTGTTGAAAGCAGTATTGACAACATATTGTAGTTAGTAACTGAGTATTTTTATATACAAGAAAGCCACTTTTTTATGTAAAAAAAGTGGCTTTCTTGTTCTTTATAACCTGAATTTCTTTAGGTTTATAGTATCGCTAAAAGAGATGCGAGGTTTTCGTTTACAAAAAAAAACTGTTCGTTCACAAAGAAATACTGTTCATTCACAAAAGATAGGCATTTGTTAATTATATTTTTACTACCTTAACTTTTTTTGGTACAGTACTTGTATAATAACATCTGTGGTAATGAAACTAAAACTCGTAATATTAGGTCTTTGGGTCTTTACAAATTGGAGCCCATCTAGTGCTCAAAATGCTCGACTTATTATCGACCCTCAAGCCCATGCAGGCATTGTAAACGATTTAGCATTTACTTCCAATGGCAAATTCTTAATTTCAGTATCTGACGATAAAACCATTCGTATTTGGGATGTGAAAAATGGAGTTTTAGACAGAACTCTTAGAACATTTTCAGGAGATGGTACAGAAGGAGCCATTTACGCCTTAGCTCTTTCACCTGATAGTAAATTTTTGGCCATTGGAGGTTACTTTGAAACAAATGAAATTAGAATTATTGACTTAGAAAGAGACAGAGATGTTGTGTTATTAAAAGGTCATTCAAATGTAGTTACTAGCCTCGATTTTTCTAATGATGGACTTCAGCTGGCTAGTTCGGATGTGACAGGTGTTGTTAGGTTGTGGAATATTAATTTCTCAGACGGTAATATTTTAGGCACTCCTGGGAAAGTGTTGGAAGGCCATGCCGCACAAGTATATGATGCTTCATTCGCTCCAAACGGCAATCAATTGGTATCAGCTTCGTATGATGGCTCCCTTAAATTATGGGACTTAACAGGGTCAAATGATCCCACTTCTATGACTATGCATATTGATAAAGTACAGTCTTGTGCATTTTCTTCAGATGGGAAATGGATAATTTCAGGAGGCAACAAGGGGAAGGTAATTTTATGGGATAACAAAGGTGCATTTAGCAAATACATGGCTTCTATTAATGAGCCCATTAGAGATATTGCTGTTTTGGGAGATGAGGTAATTGTATCTGGTTCAAAAGGGTATCGATTTTCCTTAAGTTCATCGGTAAGTAATGGGCAGTTAGCTGTTCCTTTTTCGGCTACTACAGCGTCAGCCATCTCAAAAACTAATTTAGTGGCTCTGGCTGGAGGCGCTTTGGGGACAATTATTGTCTATGACCTTGAATCGAATGAGCCAATTCAGTTGTTTAGAAATAGCTCTCAAAAAATTAAAAGTATAGGTATTTCAAATGATGCTAGTATAGTTTTTGGCTCTGAAAAAAATGAGTTTACCAATGGAATTAACCTTTCTACGCTCTCTTATATTTGGGATACTAAGGAATTAGGTGAAATTTTTAGCGGCAAACATGAAGAAAATGGGTACAAACTTTTACCCATTGATAAATACACATTAAGCACTGGTTTCAGTGGGAAAATTGAGATGAATCCCAGGCTTGATGGTAGGCTTAGGTCTTTCACAATTATTAATGCAGAAACTATTGCTGTTGGAGGCGATTTTTCATTAAAGCTATACACTAGAAACGGAGTACTTAAAGGTGAGCTAAAAGGGTTTAATGGAGCTATTACATCCATAGCTTCAATCAATAATAGACTTATTGCTTTATGTCAAGACCAAACCATTCGGATCTGGAATCTCTCTTCCTTCGAATTATTAGCATCTATTTATGTTGCTTCTAAAAATAATTGGATATGTTGGACACCCCAGGGGTATTACCAGGCTTCAAGTGGAGGTGAAAAATTTATTGGCTGGCAAATAGATGAGGAGGCAAAAAAACTATCGAAGTTTTATAAAAGCAGTGTGTTTTCTTCAAAATTTCATAAACCTGAGATGGTCAAGCAAACGATTGGTAAAGGTAGTTTTGAGATTGCAAAGGAAAAAGAGATTGAAGAACAAGCTGTTCTTGCCCAATCGAATAATAAACCAGTAACTAAAAACGTTTCTAAAAAACCTTTAAATGTGTTAGGTGCGGCACCCTCTATAGACTGGATTACTCCAGAACTTCAAACTTCTGACTTAAATCAATCTAAAATAACTATTAAGGCGAAGGTGAAATCTAACTCAAAAATTAAACTGGTTAAAATTTTAGTCAATGGAAGACCTTCGTCTAATAGTAGAGGGGTTGTTATTCCTAAGTCGGTAGGGGAGTTTGATATATTGATTGAACAAGAATTAATCGTATCAAACGATATTACTGAGGTTAGAATTTTTGTGGCTAACCAAGAAGCAAAGATGGTATCGGAAAAAAGGATAATTAACTTAACGGGAGTTGATGCCAGAGGTAAAGGGCGATCGATGGAAGTAGTTAATTATTTAGATAGGCCTGATTTGTATATATTAAGTATCGGAATTTCTGATTATAGTAACTCAGAGTATAACCTAAATTATGCTGATGACGATGCTGAATCTATTTCCGATGTTTTTGAAAAAATAGGAACTGAGGTTTATAAAGATGTTAATTCAGTAAAGTTACTAAATAGTGAGGCAGATAAGCAGGCTATTTTGGATGCATTTGACAACCTCACCCATAAAGTACAGGCAAAAGATATGGTGTTAATATTTATTGCCTCACATGGCATTAACGAAGAGGGCGAGTTTTTTATATTGCCACATGATGCAGATCTTATTCAACATCCTGATAAATTAGTGAGTTGGAAGGATTTAACACAAACTTTAAGCGGCTTGCCTTCCAATGTTGTGGTTATGATTGATGCTTGCCGAAGTGGGCAACTGGGAGTAAATTTAACCAAATATGGAGCTAATAATACTGAAGCCTTACGAAATGCTTCAAGTGATGAAAATGGATTGGTTTTAATGGCCGCCTCAACCGGAAATGAATCTGCATTGGAAACACCACAGTGGGGGCATGGTGCTTTTACTTTGGCAATATTGGAAGGAATTGAAAAAGGAAAGGCGGACTTTAAGCCCGATGGAACTATCTATTTAAGAGAACTTGATTTGTATGTTTCTGAAAGAACTATTGAACTTACGAATAATGTTCAGCACCCAACAACCCAAAAACCAAGTACAATTAGCAGATTATCAATTATTAATTTAAATAAATAATGTATTTTTAAAAAACAAAACCTAATAAAGTATGAAATTGACAAGCATGCTCTCTAGCGAATGAAGCCGAGCTTGTATGTAATTGAATGTTATTTTAAATAAAAAAAACAAAAATCATGAAACTAATAAAAACTTTAACACTCGTATTTGCAATCGTTTTTGCTTTTAGCACATTAACCATTGCACAAACAAAAAAGACTAGAAAAACTGGTAAAAAAGAGATTAAGAAAAAAGCGGTAAAAGAAGCACGTAAAGAAGCTAAGAAATTTAAGAAAGATGATTATCATGTTTCTCCAGGAGCTCTGCCAATGGAAAAGCAAATTGAAACTGCTTGGATCCGTCAGTATGAAATTGATGATGAAGGATACCCTTTATACATTGTTGCATCAGGTAATTCAGTAGCCAATACACAAACTGCTGCTAAACTACAGGCAACCGAAGTAGCTAAATTAGAGCTAGCAGGTTCTATTTCAACTCAAGTAGCTGCACTTATTGAAACCAGCATTGCCAACCAGCAATTTAATGCAGAAGAAGCAGCTTCGGTTACAAAAACTGTAGCAGCAGCCAAAAGTATTATTGCTCAGGAGTTAGGGCGTACTTTGCCTCTGTTCGAAATTTATAGAACACTAAAAAATAAAAACGTTGAGGTGTTTGTAAGAATGGCTTATAACTCTGAAAAAGCAATGGCAGTTGCACAGAAAGCCATTTCTAAAAAATTGGAGGAAGAAACAGACATAGCTCAAGACAAGCTTGAGAAATTAATGAAGTGGGATAACTAAATTTTTATTTCACATAACTCCTTAACAGGCCTTGGTTCTCCTGCATGGTAATACATAGCAGGCGTTTTGATAAGAAATAGAGAGCCTTAAGGAGTTTATTGATACCCTTAAACAGATTCTTGTTTAGCAAGAATGATAATATTTTATCTGTTTGAGGCAGGGTTGCAAATTATGTAACCCTGCCTTTCTTTTTATAAGCTATGAGAAAATTATTACTTTCAATATTGTTTATGAGCATTTTTTCTGGGGCAATAGCTCAAAAGGATGCTCCGTTTTGGCTTGACCCGTACCAGAGAGAATCAAAATACCCAGCAGATAGATATTTAATTGGGCTCAGTTCAGAGCTGGTAGGTAAAAAACAAAGTCTGACAAATATTTACAAACAACTTAATCAAACATCGCGAAATCAAATTATCGAATCGATTCATGTAAATGTTAAATCTGAAACGGTAATGAATATTTCGATTGTTAATACCGAATCAACTCAGCTTTTGGATCAAAACTCAGTATCTATTTCCAAAGCAGAACTGGTTGGTTTAAAATTTGAAAATTATTATAGTAAGAAAAAGAAAACGGCTTTTTCGTTTTCTTATGTGAGCATTCACGACATAATAGAGTATAACCTAGATGTTATAAAAGTGAATACAGCTGCAATAGATAAAAATGTAGCTATTGCTAATACTAATATTGCCAATGGGAATAAGGAAAAAGCCATTGATTTATTATTTGAAAGCCAAATAAAGTTAAAAGAAATAAACCAAGCAGCTGTTATGCTAATGGCCTTGGACCAAGATGAAAAGCTTGATTTTAATAAAATTGGCCAAATGAAACTGGATGTTGCTCAAGGCACAGACGATTTTTTTAATAAAGGCAGTTTAAATGTTCAACAGCTTGCCTCGTTTTATGCCTATGGGCTGCAATTGCAATTAGGTGATGCCGGCATTACAGTATGTGAGGG
Organism: Cyclobacteriaceae bacterium; assembly: GCA_021648745.1. Classification (GTDB taxonomy): domain Bacteria; phylum Bacteroidota; class Bacteroidia; order Cytophagales; family Cyclobacteriaceae; genus JAKISE01. The sequence continues at coordinate 1,277 of JAKISE010000043.1, read as the reverse complement.
TAAAATTGGTTATGAGAACTCTGGAAGGGAAAGCAAGTTTTCTACAGAGTTTAAAAACCGTGTACTTAATAAATTAAGTGATTTAGAACTAGTGAAAGTGGCTGAGTCTGGCTGCGATTTTACTTTTGAAGGAAGCTTTAATAAAGCAAACGATAACATTGTGGTGGTAGCTAATTTTGATGAAGCAAACGGAAAGGTAAGAGCTACAGTAAATAATAAATTTCCATATAATTCAGTTGAATTTGGCTCTTTATCGTTTTTGCCAGAAAATTTTGAAATGATAGACAGCTTATCTCAAATAAGGCTAATTCCTGCAAGTGAAACATTTAAAATTAAAAAAGTAGAGCTCTATAAATACCCAATAAAATTAGAGGTGAAGTTAGGTGATGAGGCTTTAAAAGACATTCCTGTTCATTTTAAAATTTTAAGAAATGATAAAATAGAATATGAAACAATTATTGTATCTGACAAAAAAGGAGTTGCTCGCTTGGTATTAAATGTGGATCAAGTAAAACGAAGTGGCGAGTTATTATTACATGCTGATGTAGATGTTGCTGATTTATTAGGGGTAGAAGAGTCTTCGGAGTTTGTTCAAAATTTGTTGTTAGCGCACCCTTTACAGGCCAAAGAGTTAAAAGTTGAAATATTGGCACCCACAGTGTATGTTAGTTCTAGAGAGCTTGCTTTGGGCGATTCTCTAAGGATTAAGATATTAGCACCTTCTGTAAAAAATGCCTTACTAGAGCTAGACTATAAATTTGTAGATGATGCTATTGGCGCAGATTTTGTAATTAATATAGAATCGAACACTCGTAGAGGGCAGGCTAATCAGTATGGATATTTTTCTTATCTGGATGCAACAGTATCTATGCTTAGAACAGATACAGGTAAGGAGATTTACAAAAATTCGCTAACTAGCATAAAGGGAGCAGGAGCCAATTTTGGAGTGGCAAGCGCATCTGCTTATGAAAAAGCAAAAAAAACAATCGGAAAAGATATTTCTTATCAGTTAGAATATAATAGATAATAGAGTTACCCATCTAAAGCATAGAGAATGTTTCTGTAGCAGGATAACTGGGATATTGATGTTCTTGGGATCTAAGTGGGTAACCCTATAAATAAACTATGGACTCATCATTCAATGAACCCATTTAACCCGAAATATGCAATAGAAATTCTATTACTAATACAAACTGCTGCAAATCAGTCGTTTTACTGAGTTTATCCTCTTAACCATAGCGGTGCTATGCTTTTCGAATATAAACTTCTGATTTATT
>JAKISE010000042.1 GCA_021648745.1 Cyclobacteriaceae bacterium | reverse complement strand
GTTAAAGAAAACCTCTCCACAACGGAGCAAAAAATAGGCGAGTTGTTTTGGGAGTTTTATGCTAGTAAAAATGAAGAGGTAAAAAATCAGGATATTATATCACCCATAGATAGTCTTTTAACTAAAATATGCGAGTCTAATAATATAGATAGGAATGATCTAAAATTGCACATCATAAACACGAGAGAAGTAAATGCATTTGCATTACCCAATAAGCATTTAGTAATTTATGCTGGCTTGGTGGCCAGTGTAAAAAATGAAGCCGAGTTAAGTGGTGTAATTGGCCATGAGGTTGCGCATATGCAGATGGATCATGTTATGAAGAAACTCGTAAAGGAAGTTGGATTGGCCGTTGTAATTACTATGACCTCGGGCAATGGAAATAGCCAAGTTTTACTTGAATCTTTGAAAACTCTCACTTCTTCTGCCTATGATAGGTCGCTAGAGGAAGAAGCAGATTTTAAATCAGTAGACTACTTAATTGAAGCAGAAATTGACCCAACACCTTTTGCAGATTTCTTATATACCTTAGGAGGAAGTGATACACAAACAGAAGAGTATATGTCTTGGGTTAGTACACATCCTTATTCTAAGGAGCGAGCCGAAAGTATTATTGCCTATAGCCAAGATAAATCATATAAAGTAAATTACGTACTTGATTCTACTACTTGGAGAATTTTGAAAGCTAAAATAGAAGACTTATAACCGCCCTATTTTTTCAAGCTATTAACATAATTTACAAGGGCTTTTAATTCTTGGTCATTAAACTTACCTTCCATTTTAGGCATGGTATTCTTACCTGATATAATAATGGCTTCTATTTCCTTGCTTGGTTTTTGGCTCTTGCGCAAATCTTTAGCACCAGAAAGTCCTGCTGTTCCGTCATTGCCATGGCATACCGCACATTGTGCGCTGAAAAGTGCTTTTCCATGAAGGGCGAGTATATAATTTTGAGCTTCTGGGTTTGTAATAACTTCTTCTGTAAACGCTTGTCTTTTGCCCATTTTGGCTTTATGTACTTCAGCTAAGCCATAGGCACCAATAATTAAGAAAATAGAAATGACCGCAAAAAGTTTTTTCTTCTTTTTAAAACCAATTACTGCAATGGGAATGGCTGCCAAAACAAATACCAGTTTTAAAATGAGTAGAAAATCGAACTCGGCAATGTTCATTAGTAAATAGCCTCCTGTTAGTAGAAACAAAAGGCTAATAATCATTTCCGGTATTTTTATAAATTTAGAAAACTTGTCCAAGCCATTATCACTACCAACTAAAAGCAGAATGGTTTTTATAAGGTAAATAGCAACAAATAGTAATACGACAAGTTTATGGGTGTGAAACGATGCGATAAATAACATATTGGCGGTTGTTTAAATTATGGATTCAAAGAAAAACAGAAATCTTGCATGAAGCAAGAAAGAATAGGTAATTAGTCTATTCATAAAGCAGGTTGTTTACATTTTTTTGATGAACGGTGTAAAATCTATCCCACAGAGTATAAGGCTGCCATACTAAGTTGTTTATTACAACAACAGTTTAACCCGAATTATGCGATAGGGTTCGTGATGAGGCTTTAAGTCACAATAAATCAGGCAGTTTGGATTCGAAAGCATAGCACCGCTATGGTGAGAACACAAACAAAGCAAAGCGACTGATTTGAAGTGAGTTAAAGGCCTAATAGAAATTCTATTGCATATTTCGGGTTTAAGGTAAACAGTATTATTTGCCTAGATTTTGGCGTCTAGTTTATTGAAAACGAATTGACAAATTCTAATGTAATCAGTTCGCTTAAAGCTGACAGTATTCCTTATCCTGAACCCAGGTTAAGAATTAAAATCATGTATAGAATTGACGGATGTCAGAATTCGTTCCTACTTTTAATCCGTACTTTGCTTGTGTAATAAAGGACACATAACGAAATTTACAAAGCATTATGAAAAAATTACTACTAGCAATTGTGATGATGGGGTTTACGCTCAATGCATCTGCACAATTTACTTTAGGAGCCGAAATTAGGCCAAGAGCTGAATTTAGAAATGGGTTTAAAGCTCCACATAATAAAGACACACCTCCTGCCTTTTTTATTGAGCAGAGATCAAGGCTTTATTTTGGGTATAATACGGATCAGGTTATTCTTAAATTCACCTTGCAGGATGTTCGTATTTGGGGTAGTGTAGATCAAATATATAAAACTGATCCTAATTTACAGAATGTGCATGAGGCCTGGGGGCAATTTAATTTTAATAATAAGTTTGGCTTTAGGGCTGGAAGAATGGAGCTAGATTATGATGGTGCTCGTTTTTTAGGAAACCTTAACTGGGCAGCGCAAGCAAGAAGTCATGATGCGTTCTTATTCTTATGGAAGAATAACGATGGAATGAAACTAGATGTTGGCTTAGCTTATAACCAAAATTGGAGAGCAGAACCTGGGTGGTTAAATCAAAATTTTTACGACCACTCAGTAACCAATAATTACAAAGCCATGCAATTTGCCCGTTTTGAATCTAAGTCTGAGAATGGAAATTTAGCCGTTCTAATTCATAATGATGGAAGGCAAGTGCCTACGGATTCATCAATGGCTTACAGGCAAACATACGCAGTAATTGCCGACAAAAATTTTGGTGATGTAAAGCTAAGTACAGAATTATATTATCAAGGCGGTAAAAATGGGGCAGGCACTGATGTAAATGCTTATTTAGCCTCTTTATATGCTACGTTTAAAACAAGGTTAACACCAATTACGATTGGAGGTGAAATACTATCAGGAACAAGCGCTACAGATACACAAGACAAGTCCTTTGCGCCTTTATATGGTACAAACCATAAGTTTTATGGGTTTATGGATTATTTTTATGTAGGCAATGGCCATAGTGGCAAGGGTCTTGTTGATTTAAACATAAAGACAAATTTTAAACTTGGAGACAAGTCAAACTTAGTGGCCAATGTGCACTATTTTATGAGTCCAGCATCTATTGAAGACGCTAACGATGCTACTCAAACCATTTCTAATTCGTTAGGTACAGAGGTGGATTTAATTTACGTAGCAAAATTGCATAAGTCGGTAAATTTAAAAATAGGCTACTCGCAAATGTTTGCAACTCCTTCCATGGTAGCCATTAAGAATACAGGAGACAACACATTAACAAATAACTGGGCCTGGTTAATGATCACATTTAAACCTACTTTATTTGAGAGCAAAGAAGCAAAGTCTGATAACTAAAACATATTATAAGTAAATAATGAGATTCTTTTCTTATTTCAAACCACCACCACAATGGATTATTTTTGCTACTGTATTAGTTGGTGTAATTGTGGGGCTATTATTCTATAGTGTGTATGTTTCCAATGCTGTATCATACCTGTCAGATGACCCTAAAACCTGTGTTAACTGCCATGTAATGATGCCCGAGTATGCTACTTGGAGACATAGCTCGCACGGAAGAGTTACTTCTTGCAACGATTGTCATGTGCCCCATACAAATCTGGTGGCTAAATATGTTTTTAAAGCAAAGGATGGACTAGGGCACGCAACTGCATTTACACTGGGAACCGAACCACAGGTAATTCGCATGAAAGAAGAGGGGCAAGCAGTTGTACAGGAAAACTGTAAACGTTGCCACAGTACCCTCAATCAGAATGTTGGACTCTTGAATATTTCATTGGAAGAAGCCAAGCATGATAAAGGGAAGTTATGCTGGCAGTGCCATCGTGAGGTGCCACATGGCAGAGTAAAAGGACTGACATCAACACCAAATGCAAGGGTTCCTACTTTAGGCAGCCCTGTTCCTAAATGGTTATCTAAAAAAATAAAAAAATAAACTATAAACATATGGGTACTATTAGACAAAAAGCAAAAAAACGCCCCTGGTTAATGTGGGTGTTATTTGTACTTACCGTTGGAGTCGTTTTTGTTTTAGGATTACTTTCTTCTAACATAATGGAAAGAAGAACGGAAACATTATACCTTGATAGGCCAAAAGTAGAGATTGAACCTTTGGAGCCTAGAGGAGAAATATGGGGTCAGAATTACCCCAACCAGTACGATTCGTGGAAATCTACCTTGGATACTAGTTTTATGAGTAAGCATAATGGAAATGCAAATATAGACATGCTAGAGAGGTATCCGTCTTTGGTAGTTCTTTGGGCAGGCTATGGATTTGCAAAAGATTATAACCAAAGCAGAGGGCATATGTATGCAGTAAGCGATCTTATGCACTCTCTTAGAACAGGTGGTCCTACAACTCCGGATTCAGGTCCTATGCCTTCAACTTGTTGGTCATGTAAAGGACCAGATGTACCAAGGTTGATGAGTGAAGTTGGCCCAAAGGAGTTTTACTCTGGCAAATGGGCTAAATATGGTGGAGATCAGGTAAACCCAGTGGGTTGTGCCGATTGCCATGATGAAAAAACGATGGACTTAAAAATAACCCGTCCAGCTTTAATCGAAGCTTTTGAAAGAAGAGGAGAAGATATTACAAAGGCATCTAACCAAGAAATGAGGTCACTGGTATGTGCTCAGTGCCATGTAGAATATTATTTTGATAAGAAAAGGCCATTGGCCGAGGGTACTCCTTACCTTACTTTCCCTTGGGATAATGGAATCGGGGCGGAAGAAATGGAGGCGTATTATGACAATATTGGTTTTTCAGACTGGACCCATAAGTTAAGTAAAGCACCCATGCTTAAAACCCAGCATCCTGGGTATGAGCTATTTCAACAAGGTATCCATGCCAAGCGAGGGGTTTCTTGTGCCGATTGCCATATGCCATACCGTTCAGAAGGTGGGGTTAAGTTTACAGACCATAAAATCCAAAGTCCTTTAAATAACATGTCTAACTCTTGCGTAGTATGTCATCGCGAGAGCGAAAAAGAACTTACTAGCAATGTAAATAGTAATATGGATAAGGTACTTAATGCCAGAGGTATTTTAGAACACTTACTAGTTAAGCTACATATAGAAGCTGAATTTGCTTGGAAAAGAGGAGCAACTGAAGAGCAAATGAAAGATATTCTGCAAGACATACGGCATGCACAGTGGAGATGGGATTACGCAGCTGCTAGTCATGGTGGAGCTTTTCACGCACCTGTTGAAGCTTTGCGTGTAATTAGCACAGGAATTGAAATTGCTCAAGATGGTAGATTGAAGTTAGTAAGGGTACTTTCAGAACTTGGATATAATGATGAAGTACCAATGCCAGATGTTTCAACCAAAGCCAAAGCTCAAGCTTATATTGGGTTAGATATGGTTAAACTAAATGCCGAAAAGCAGAACTTTATAGACAATATACTACCACAGTGGATGGAGAAAGCAGAGAAGAGAGAAGCCGGTTATACTTCTCATACAGCTTCAGGCAAATAGCATCAACTTATTCGTTAAACCCGAAATATGCAATAGAATTTCTATTAGGCCTTTAACTCACTTCAAATCAGTCGCTTTGCTTTGTTTGTGTTCTCACCATAGCGGTGCTATGCTTTCGAATCCAAACTGCCTGATTTATTGTGACTTAAAGCCTCATCACGAACCCTATCGCATAATTCGGGTTAAAGCCCAAAGGGAAAATATCTAGCAGGTGAGCTTTTTATATTAAAAAGCTCACTTGCTATTTTATTTTCTGGCAGCTATTCCTTATCCCGAACTCAGGTTTTTAAATAAACCCTACTTAGTGTCTGTCCATAAACTCAGTGTCTTAAAAAAACTCAACCAACCTACGTCATTCCTACGGAGGCAGGAATCCGCCTTAAAGGATGTTGTGAAAGTTACAAATGTCTAAATTTTGCTCTTTTTATATCCTAAATGTACATTCCCATATTTACAGATTCCTGCCTCCGCAGGAATGACGGTATCATTGTTATCCAGGTTCTTGCTTTTGAATGAATGACCATGCGGACTTTGTGGACAGACACTACTTAACCTCTATTCGCACACCCTCCGAATGTGAAGTAAACTCAGGCGCATACATGCTCTGAATAGTCGTAATTCCGTTTGAAAAATTGCCTTTATGGGTTACTCTTAGCGAATACTCAAATACATAGGTGCCTTTGGTTAGCCAATCGAAAAAGAAGTTGGTAGAGGCATCTTTCGTGCTTTGGTAATACCCCAATCCATCTTGATAGCGATAGCCAGATAGCACATTGAGGGGTTCTAAAGCGGAGGCGCGCATATCTTTCATATGAATAAACTCCATATCTCTATCTACCCGTAACTCTATTCTTACTTTTATTAAGTCACCTGGCTTTATCTGAGTCCTATTACTTATCGGTTCAATAACAGGGCCTGTAGCTGTATTTTTTTGTAAAAACAATTGCTTTTTCAGTTTTAAAGGAGTTTCGTGAGGCGTTATTTTATCTAAATCTTCAAAATATTGCCAGTAGAGTGCACCCCAGGCCGGACCATCGTCTTTTTTAACTACTGTTATAGTTCCCATAGAAGGTTTTATTTCTTTACCGCTCCAATGGGTTTTAAAATAGCCGGTTCCTGCTTCCACACTTACACGATCAGTATCTGTTAGATCAATCTTTATTTTGCCTACGGTTACTTCAACCAACTCATCATTTGTTAGCCAGTTAGCACCCCGTAACAGCAAGGCGTAGCAAGCATCAGCCGTGGCTTTGGTGGTTCCCCAATCCTGTGTTTGCTTTTGTTTTAGCAGCCATAATTTCAATTCTTCAACCGATTTTTGGTCATTACCAATTTCTCCAAATGCCTCAATAAGCAGCGACTGTGTTTCAATAGGTGATTCGTACCAGTAGAAGCCAAGCGTGTTTGCTTTCCAATACATACCCATTTCTTCGGAATAGAGGGCATGCTCTTTTAACGATTTTAAAATATGGTTGGCTTTATCATCATCTCCATACCTATGCAATGCAAGAGCGATCATACCCTGTGCATACCTGTTATTTTTTAACCAATACTCCTTTGCTTGAGATTTATAGTATTCAAATGCCTTTTTAAACTTATCAGGCATGGGTATATGTTGAAAATAGCTTCTGGCATAGAGGTATTGAATTTGAAGGTAATTCAGGTTATTAGAATCTAATTCTCCATGCTTTACTATCCATTCATAATCCCTTTGCATATATTCATCCAAATAATATACGCCCTTTTCTGCCATTTTATTAATAGCACCTGTTTGGGTTATACCTAAGTGATTTAGCCTGCCAAATCCTGTAATAATGTGTTGAGTAATGTATCGGTTTTCCTTCATACCTTTAAACCAGGCCCAACCTCCACTGTTTGTTTGGTTTTGCTTTAATTTGGTAAGAGCACTATTCATTTCGTTCGACATTCTGTTAAGATCGAACAACAGGCCTATTCTCTTTTTTCGTTCAGTTTCGCTTATGGCATCTAATACCCAAGGGGTTTCTTGTAGCACAAGCGATTTTAACTCCTCATTTTTTGCCAGATTTGATACAAGGGCATCGGTATTTTTCCATTGGTTAAAAATATTTTTAATACCCGGATTTGAATTGGCAATATGGCTGGCCATACTATTGGCATAAAACCTGCTAAATACCTGTTCGGAGCATTCGTAAGGGTACTCCATTAAGTAAGGCAGGGCTTGAACAGCATACCATGCCGGATTAGAGGTAAACTCTAATGTGAGTTTATTATGTGTTAAACTTTTAGATTTATTAGAATCTATGAGTTTTTTAAGAGTAAATGTTTTGGTTTGATTACCTCTGATAGGCAAAGGCAACGACTCAGTAACCAGCATACGATTAGTTAAAACGGGCAAAATAGCCTCTTCTCCATCGGAGTGTTTATCCGTTTTAGCAACCACCCTGTATGTAACAGCCTGTAGCCCTTCGGGGATTTTAATTTTCCAGCTTAACCCTGTACTTTGCCCTTTTTTTACAGTAAAATTAGTGCCAGTCGATGTATTTTCCATTTCAGCATCTACAGGTTTCATCGTTAAGGCATCGAACAATTTTAATTCGGCAATTCCTGTTAAGTTTTCATCTGTTAAATTGCTAACCTTAGCCGTAAATTCCATGGTATCACCTTCTCTTAAAAACCTGGGTGGGTTAGGCATTACCATCAACTCTTTTTGAGTAACCGTGGTACTATCGGCAAAACCATATTTAAGATCCTTCGTATGTGCAAAAGCCATAAACTTCCACTTGGTTAGTGCTTCAGGAATAGTAAAGGAAATGATTACCTCACCTTGCTCATTAGTTTGCAAATGCGGGTAGAAAAAAGCGGTTTCGTTTAAGTTTTTTCGTATCTGAACAGGTGAATCTGAAGGCTTTTCAGGTGCTACCCCTTTAGTTTCAACCATATCCAGGTCTAATTCTTCTTCGGTTTGCGTATCATCGTACACCTCAGGATTTTTCTCCAACCTTCCAACAACAGATTCTTCGGCCATCTTTGCTTTACTTGGAGATAACTTATTTTGGCCTCTCCCATAATAATTATAACTGCTCCAATAATAGGAAAACCCAAACCAGTTGAGCGCGTCATAATGCGTAGGTTCAATGCCATAATAGTTGTTCCAATATCCTGCTTGCAATCGCGACTGCTCTTGCTTAAAACCAATGCTGGTATTCCATCTTTTATAAGAATAATTATAAGGGTAAATGTTGAATCCCCAGTAATTTGGTTTAAAGGTATCCAAAGAGGCATCGTACATGGTTGCTACCATTTCTGCCGCTATCTTTTCACCATCCGGCCCGGCAATTTTAAGCTTCCATTCTTCTTCCTGGCCTGGATATAGTTTGCTACGAAATGTTTCGAAACTGATGTTGAGGTGTTTGTTACTCCAAGGAACTTGTATGCTTTGAGTATAATTAAAAGCCCTGCCATGTGTTATATATGTAATATGGATTTGAACACCACCTCGATACATTTCTTTAACAGGTAATTCTATCAAGTTTTTATTGCCACTAAGTTTAACCCATTTTTTTTCAATTATTTTTTGTTTATGCTCTATTTCAACCAGTGCAGTTACATTTTTGGCAGAGGAGCCCCATTGAATTAAAGCAGTATCTCCGGGTTGGGTAGTGGTATGTACAGGCCTGTACCAGGAAAGCTGTGGGGTGGGAAGCTCCTCCGAACCCGGGCTTACTGTGTCGAAATACTTTTTAACGGTAATTGATTCTCCATATTTATCTTGAGTCTGCAAGGTTAGGAGGTATTTGCCCTGTGCCCAGTCGGAAATACTGTTCAAACTCAAAATTTTGTTCTTGCCAGTATCAAAATCTTTATTTAGAACTTCTTTTTCCAATTCCCATTGGGTGTAATCATCTTCATTATCATATAAATCATAGGGGAAAAGCGCATAATATTCTTCCTTGCTCATTACAAATTTGTCAGGTCTTGTCCAGTATCGGTTTCTATAAACCTTACTTGGGCTCTTTAACTTATGAATGCTGATATTGCCTTTAGCTGCCTCAAAAACACCACTCAAATTTGTAGTACCAATGCTAACTTCTTGTTTTTCGTTTAGATTAAACGACTGAGGCATGTGCACACTTACCGATAAAGCAATGTAGCCCAACCGGATATAGGTGGTAGAGCCATGGGTTTCTCCATTTATATCGGTAACATCAGCATATACCGTATAGTTAAACTGAGGTTTTTGCCTGGGTGAAATGCTTGCATCAGGTAACGCCTTAAATTGTATTTCAAACTCCCCTTTTTCATTAGTTTTAGCGATTCCATGTTCTATTTCCATGGATTTTTGGTGGGAGTAACCAAACCCGCCATATCCCCACCAATAAGGGAAACTGGCTTCCCTTACCACTCGGTAACTTACCTTTGCCCCATCAATATTGGAGCCGGCATACGCTTTGGCAAATCCTGTAATGTTAATTTCATCGCCTAGCTTATAGCTGCCTTCAAAGGGTTTAAATCCTACCTCGAACTTGGGTCTTTTATACTCTTCTACAGAAAAATGTACGCTATTGTTTCCACCCATTATATACATTTGCCCATTAAGGCTCCCGGATGGAGCAGTAAAACTGCCACTAAACGTACCGAACTCATTGGTAGTTAAGTTTAATTTACTAACGGCTTGCTGGTTTACATCATAGAGTGTTACGGTTTGGTGATAATTAGTTAAAATCTTATTATTACCTTCTGCATTTTGTTGTATTATAATGCCTTTAAAATAAATGGTTTGCCCGGGTCGGTAAATAGCCCGATCTGTAAAAAAGAAAGTTCTTACGGTGCCATTTTCTTTATAGTCGTAGTAAGGCTGGCTGTAATAGCTGTTGTTTAGCGTAAGGCGATCATTTCCATACTGAAACTGAATTTGATAATCGCGATATGATTTAGGTATTCTTACATTAAAATGTCCTTCAGCATCGGTTACATATTTTTCTTTTTTTACAAATACATTTTTTCTGGTTATGTTGTTATACACTCCAGAATAAAGCTGAGCAGTTACATTTTTTAATGGGCTACCGTTTTCTCGATTAAGTACGTAAAAACTGTTGGATTGATTATTTTCTGTTTGGTTTATTACACTAATATTTGATACATGTGTGTAATTATAGGCCACTATATTATTTTCGTACGACATGTTTTTGTTCGAGCCAATAAGGATTGCATAATACCCATTTTCCAGTGCCGGAATTTTTAGTTCGGTGGAATGTTCCTGATAATCTCCATCGCTGGGTAATTCTATTTCCCATTCCGTAACAGTGGGATATTTTAAGATCTCGTCTAAAATTCCATTATTATATAAGGCGATTTTCTTGCGCATAAAATCACTGTTAATTTTATCATCAAGTTTGATTGCTCTGCCGTATAGTTTAAAAATATTTTTAAATTTTAAGAAGGCTCTGAAGGGTTGATTGGGAATATTTACTTCTTCTATATTAAAAAGGATTTCTTTCGATTGAATTATATTAATAAGTTGTTTGCATTGCTCTGCCCCAACTGATTCAGGAAACCGAGCCATAGATTCTTTACAAATTTTAATTGCTTCTTTTTTGTCCCATTTATGATTTTCGCTTTTAAGGGCATTATAAGTGCTGCCTTTTTGATAATAATAGCCTGCAATTTCGTATCCTATTATTGTTGAAACTTTATTTTTTATATAGGCTGTTTGTAAATGCTGTAATGAAGAAAGGTAAAGACTGTCTTTTAAATCGTTTATAGCATTACTTCGCATAAATTTTAAGCGCTTTAAATCCACATCTATTAAGGCATCCGGGTTTTTATCTTTAAGGTGAAAGACAAGTAAATCTTGTAAAATAAGTGTGGCATTATACTTAAGCGAAACCGTATCTTTCGATTGTATTTTTAATTTAGCGAAATCTTTGGCCTTGCCAAAAATAGCATCACCGGTTAGGTTAAACTTATAGGCAGGCTGAGTTAAGTATGCTTCATCGTTCATAAAATAATCGAGCGCACGATGAGCCAGAAAATCATAAAGTGTAGGCCTTAGCCGGTCAGCATTGCCTTTCTTAAGTATGGCATCAAATACTTGAATGGGTATGCGTTTAGATAACGTACCATGTTCGATAGAAGCAAGGTAAAGTGCTGCTACTTCTTTAGATAACTTGGTTAAATCCCAGGTTTGAATATCATCATTATCAAAATTGACGGTTTCAGAGCGATTGGAAAACTGCCACCGGTTTTGGGTATAGTATAACCAGTACATTTCGGCCAACATTGATTGTAATACAGGCTTTACAGGATGTTCTGAGAGCTCTATCTCTTCTTTTAGAGCCAAGATTATCTTTACCTGCGATTCCTCATCTACCTGAGTAAAATACTTAATTGTGTAAATCTGAGATTTAACCAATTGAGCTGGGTTATTTTCTAACTTGGCTTTTTTATAAATCTCCTGCACAAGCTCTCTTGCAGACTTTACAAGTCCTTCTGATTCGAGGGAGTCAACCTTTTCCCATAATTTTAAGTAAGGGTCTGTTGTGTATTGGATTGGCATATATACGTTGTTTTCAGGTTTATAAATAATACTAACCAGTACCATTAGGATAAAAACGATAGCTGAAATGGAAGCAAATGATTTAATCATAATTTGAGGTTTATTTGGTTATAAAGCAATTTTACGGTAAATGTTAATGTCTGTCCATAAAGTCCGCTATCTGCGTTATACTTGTCAAAAAAATACTCGATTACCTCAGTAAACTCCATTTTTTTTTTGACTTCAAAAGCCTTGATAGCGAACTTTCTGAACCAGACACTGAATTTATTAGACGAACACTATTTAAATTGCTATTCTTAACTTTTATATAAAGGATGAATTATTATGTCAAATTCCATAACCTAAGGTAAAAAAATTAAGTAGCTAAAAGATTACATGCTATCAAAGGGGGGCTTTGATGTAGCGAAGCCAAAACTAATACCACCTTCACTTCCAGATAAATGAGTTTTTAAAAGTACCAAGAAGCAGTTAAGGGCTATTAACGCAGGGCTGGAATGTGGTATTTTGATGCCAATTTTCCTGAAATGGAAATGATTTCGTTTGACTCCAATATTTACGGAGCCCATTCACCTGATGAACGAACATAAATTAGCTCGGTTCAAAAATTCTGGAAATATTTGCTGGAAACCTTAAAAAGGGTAGAGTAAATTTAGTTAGCCTCAAATAGGGCCGGTAGCTGTTGCACTGTTTTGTACAAACGACTCCAATTTACCTAATTCTTGGTCAATGGTCCAAAGTCCAACGCCACCTTCTCCAATAATATCGAATAGCTCAAGGGCTCTACGAGCAATAGTTTCTTCTTCGCGTTGCTCAGTCACAAACCATTGCAAAAACTGAAATGTAGTAAAGTCCTTAATGGCAAAGCAATGATCCACTATGTCGTTAATCGACTGAGTGATGCTAATTTCATGAGCAAGAACGAGCTCAAATACTGCCCTTAAACTTTTAAAGTTGTGTTCAATACCTGTTAGTTCCGCTTGTAGGGCATGTCCACCTGCCTCATTAATGTAATGAAAAAATTTGAGCATATGCTGACGTTCTTCATCGGCATGTCGGTATAAAAATTCTGCTGCGTTGGCATAACCAGTTTTGTCGCACCAAGAGGCCATAGAAAGGTAGTATGCAGAGGAAAAATCTTCCTTTGCTACTTGGTCATTTAATAGTTTTTCTGTTTCTAGTGTAAGAGATCTATTCGTGGTTACTATTTGCTTTTCCATGCTAAAAATGTTTGTACAAAGTTATAAAATTAAGTTCGGAGTTGGAAGTTGGAAGTTTAGAGTTAACGCTTTCCAAGCGTATCAATTATAATGTTTAGTTACTGCGTAATTCGAAGCTCCGCAGGAGCGAAGGGCTACCAGTCGGGCTTATCACTATTTTTCTTTTTGGTGGCTTTACGTCTGTTTTGTTGAATGTACTGAACCTCATTATTCTTCATTGCTTCCAAAATCATTTTCGCTTTTTCCTCACTGATGTTCATTTCTTTCAGTTTATCTGATGGAGTAGGCTTAGGTTTCTCTTTTTCTTTTTCCTCAGATTTTTCTCCATCCTTTTGTTCCTTGTCTTTTTGCTCCTCCTTCTTCTTTTGCTCTTCATCTTTTTCTCCGTCCTTTTTCTCTTGATCTTTCTGCTCTTGGTCTTGTTTTTCCTGCTTGTCTTTTTGCTCTTGTTCTTTATCCTTTTGCTCTTGGTCCTTCTTCTCCTGATCTTTTTGTTCTTGCTCTTTATTTTCTTTGTCTTGGTCTTTCTGATCTTTGCTTTCTTGATCCTGATTCTCTTGGTCCTTATTTTCTTCTTCTTGCTTTTGAAGTATCTTTTTTAGCAATTCGTAGTTATAACGAGCATCTTGGTTAGAAGGGTTTTTACGCAGGGCATTTTTATAGTGCTCTAGCGCTGGCTCGTACTGCTTTTTATCAAACATAACTTGGCCAAGCTGTTGGTCTGCAATAGAGGCCATACTTTTATTGGAAGACTCTGATAGTGCTTGATAACTATTTACGGCATTAGTAGTGTCGTTTAGGTTATATAAAGTGTGGGCATAGTCAAGTAATACAGCCTCTTCATTAATACCTAATGAGTCGATTAAATAAGCGTATTTATCATGAGCTAATTGAAAGTCATTAGCAAGGTAAGCCTCCTTGGCTTCTTTTTTTGCTTTGTTTACTTTAGCTATTTTGTCCAAATCTGTGAAAGGACTAAGCACTAAAAGTAAGGTTATAAAAAGCTTCATATTTTAATCGTTTTCACAGTTGTCAACACATCTATCAATAATAGCATAAACGCTGCTAATAAAAAATAGATATATTTATTAGCTGAAACGTCCACCACCCTGGCATCGCGTATTTCTCCTTCTACCTTATTTATTGTATTAATAAGGCGTTCAGCGTCATTTACCCGGTCATTAATCTCAAAATACTTGCCTCCTGTTCGGGCTGCCAATTTCTTTAAAGATTTATTATTGAGTTTTGTAATTACTTCGGTGCCGGTATTATCTTTTAGATAGCCGTTGCGTGTTTCTATTTTACTGCCTTTTGCGGTACCTACCCCTAAGGCAAAAAGTTTCACTCCCCGCTCTTTAATTTCTTCCAACGCCTTAGTAGTTCCTTCTCCAAAGTCTTCTCCATCACTAATAAGCAAAATTATTTTTGCTTTACTGTTGATAGAATTTTCGTCTTTTGTGTTTAGCTTATCCAAGCTCATAGAAAGGGCAGGCCCAAAGTCGGTGCCCGTATTAGGGACTAAACCAGAATGTAAAGTTTCAATAAATAAATTAAGAGCAGCTTGGTCGTAGGTAAGTGGACATTGTACAAAGGCTTCGGACGAAAAAATAATCAAACCAATTCTATCCGAGCTAAACTCTTCTATGATTTTGCCCAACTCATATTTTACTTTTGCTAATCGGGTAGGGGGCACATCGGCTGCATTCATGGATTGAGATAAATCGATAGCAATCATTATATCCTTGCCAATTGATTTAATTTCTCGCTTTGAACTTCCAAAACTAGGTCCTAAGAGTGCAATAATGATTAGAGCAAAATAAATAGTGCGTAAGGCTATTTTTCCGAATACTCCATAAATAGGTGTGTTTAGGGCTTTCCCAATTTTTACCACCCTAAAAATGTATAGACCATAGGCAATAACAAAAATGCCAATTACAATTAATTCATATGTTCCAAACGGGCGGTACCAATTCATTTGCTAAAAATTTGAGGGCAAATATATTCAATTAATTTACTTGTAACCTGAGTTCGACCCAAGGGATTCTATCAGCTTTAAGCAAAACTTTCTTGAACAACTCATATTTTTGTAGAACTAACGGGTTAATTCAAGAAAATATGAGGCAGTTAGGGGAAGTTTTGCTAAAGCCCAAAGGGGAAAACATCTAGTAAGCCATATTTTGAGAATAAAAGACTTGAAATAACCCGTTATGTCTTCATTTTTATTCTCAAAATCTCACCTACTACTTAGTTTTCTGAAAGGATTCCTTGGGTCGAACTCAGGTTTGTGCCTATATTATTTTTTTGTTGGTAGATAGCTTATGAAGGAGGTAATTATTTGCTTTTTTATGCTTGCTTTCAAACAATCATTGCACATTTGTGGCTTGTAACATATACCTATGATAAATGTTTGAAAAATTAAAGGCAAAGTGGGGGCTTGAAAGTAATTTTCAGGTGGTTATGATACTCCTTGTGTTTTCAATTACAGGTTCTATAGCTGTGCGCATAGCCGGCCCAGTTCTCACCTACTTTAATGTGCAGCAAGAAAAAATGAATCCATTTATGTATTGGCCCATAAGGATACTTATCATTTTTCCCATTTATCAATTTATGTTGCTTATTGTGGGTACCTTACTAGGACAGTTTAAGTTCTTTTGGGAGTTTCAGAAGAAAACTGTGGGAAGAATGTTCGGGAAAAAGTAAATGTCTAAGTCTAATAATTTTTTTCTATTTCTAATTCCCGCTCTCATCTGGGGTTCTACTTGGTTTGTTATTACTTTCCAATTAGGTAAAGTTGATCCATTGGTTTCCGTCAGTTATCGGTTTTTAATTGGAGGTGGTATCCTATTGCTTTATGCTTTTATTCGAAAACTGCCTCTAAAATTTACTTGGCAACAACATTTAAGGGCACTTCAACAAGGGTTTTTACTTTTCGGGATTAACTATTGGTTAGTGTACATGAGCGAACAAACCCTTACGAGTGGCTTGGTGGCAGTTGCGTTTTCTACACTCATATTCTTTAATATCGTGTTTGGAGTTCTTTTTTTTAACGCAAACATGCATAAACGGGTTATTTTGGGAGCTATGCTAGGCTTTTTAGGAACTGTTTTGATATATAAATCTGAGTTTAGTTCGTTTAACACATCATCTGATTATTTGATAGCTGTTGCTTTTGCTTTAAGTTCAGTAATGTTTGCTTCTTTAGGTAATATTACTTCTGCCATAAATCAAAAGAATGGCATGCCAGTAATACAAACCGTGGCTTATGGTATGATGTATGGTTCTATTAGCATGGGATGTATAGCTTTGGCTTTAGGAAAACCGTTTGTTGTTGATACTTCTTTTGAATACTTAGCTTCTTTAGCTTACCTATCTATTTTTGGTTCTATAATCGCTTTTACCACCTATTTAACTCTAATTGGCAGAATAGGAGCCGACAAAGCAGCTTATACCATCGTAATTGTTCCCATAATTGCCATCATAATTTCAGCGGTGTTTGAAGATTATCCATTAGATACTTATGCTATTATAGGAATGGTGTTAATTGTAGTAGCCAATGTGGTGGCCCTCCTCAAAAAGGCATAAAAAAGCCACCCCGAAAAATTTTCGTGGCGGCTTTTACAAATAAGAAGTTATTCTTATTTCGAGCTAATCTTTCTGGAGTCGGCTAATTTAACAGCCTCGTAAGCATTTACAATTCCACCTGAAACTGAAAGTTCTGAAAAGTCAACCATTTCATCCTTTGTGCCTGGCTTTGTAACCATTAAGCCATCAAAGGTTCTTACTGATTTCATTAAAATCTCTTTCAAATCTACAGCACTTAAATCAGGGAAATAGCTTAAAAGAAGCGCTGCAACTCCTGCCGTTACTGGAGAAGCCATTGAAGTGCCTTGCGCATTCTCATATTTATTGTCAGGAGCAGTAGAATATATTTGAACACCAGGGGCAAAAAGATCCACACTTACTTTGCCATAATTACTAAATGAAGCAGCTAATTTGTCTCCTTCACCCCAAGATGACGCTCCAACTTCAATCCAATTACTGGCAACTTTTTTCTTTCCTAAGTTTTTTGTGGGAAAATTGCTTTCAACATCCGTATCGGCTCCAGAATTACCAGCAGCATGTACCAGTAATACACCCTTACTTTCTGCGTATTTTATGGCTTCGTCAACATAGGATTTGTTTGGAGAAAATGCTTTTCCGAAACTCATATTAACTATTTGAGCACCGTTGTCTACGGCATATCTAATTGCATTTGCCACGTCCTTGTCTCTTTCGTCTCCATCTGGCACAGCTCTAAGAGCCATAATTTGCACATTATCGGCCACGCCATCAATACCAATACTATTACCTCGCTTAGCCCCGATAATGCCTGAAACATGTGTTCCGTGGAAATGATCTGTGCCCTTTCCAATCACATCGTTATTGCCGTAGCCTACTTCTTTTAAATTAGAGGGGTCATCACCCACAATTTTACGGGTATCGTACTCTAAACTATAGGAAAAGTTTGCCTGATTGCCAAAATGTTCAACTGCACCATCAAGGCTTTCTACCACCTCTGCCATAGGCATATCACCAATTTTTGGTAAGAGGTTAGCCATAAAAAAGGAGGCTATTTTAATTACTTCATCTTCTGACTCCACACCAGAAATGGCCTCAACTGTTAGTTTATCAATATCTAAATAGGCTGTCATTAATTTATTATACCTCAAGATAGAAGATTGTAAACTATCGTAAAAGGAATACTGAGTTTGCGCCTTTACGGCATCGGCCAAGTAGGCATCTCTTACTTTTACCCAGTATTGGTAATCGGCTTTTTTCGATTCCTTCTTGTTTTCATATTTAGGCTTTAACCGAATGTATTCTCGGGTAACTTCATAGGTGTCAGGGCCCACATTTTTACCATCTTTTCCGCCAATAAAATTCCAGCCGTGCACGTCATCAATATAGCCATTATTATCATCGTCAATCCCATTGCCTGCGATTTCAGCTGTATTAGTCCATACAACCTCCTTTAAATCTTCATGCTCTACATCAATGCCCGAATCAATTACAGCAACAATTACTGTCTTGGATTTTCTTCCTTTTAAGTATTTGTACGCTTTTTCAGTACTTACGCCATTTACTGTGTTTTCTTGTGGATCTTGGTTAAACCAATTTTCGGCAGGCCCATCTTCTTGTGCTTTAGTTTGAGCAGAAATGAAAAGTAAGGCAGCAGCTGCTAAGTAGATAATTTTGGCTCTCATGTTTAAGTTTTGTAAAAGTGATTTTGTTGTAAATTTAATAAAAGACAATGATAGTAGTTCTTACTTATTATAAGAACTAGATTTATATTAATGGTTATTGATCGTTTTTCAATGCGGTAAAATCAGCAAAATTATGTGGTGTTATTACACTTGTTGATGCGTTAGGGTATAAATTCGTAAATGCCCTACTTACCTTAAATTTCTTCCGGGTATTCCATTTAATCTCATATCCAGAAAGCCCTTTTTTGCCCAATTCAACATAATCAACTTCATTTTTATTATAGTTTCTCCAAAAGAAGCTTTTTGTTGAAGGGTCTAACCACGCATTCATTTTCATGCGTTCGCTAATTATAAAATTTTCGAATAGCACCCCTTGATCCGTTCTTACTGAAAGGTCATTAAAGTCTTCGATAATGGCATTTCTGACTCCATTATCCCAAAATAGCACCTTACTCATTTTACTTACTTCCTTTCTCTGATTGGTGTTGTAAGCTTTTAATCGATAGATTACAAATGATTTTTCAAGTAGGTCGATGTAGTTTTCTACGGTATCAGATTTTACATTAAGTTGATTGCTTAACTCGTGAATAGAAACTTCGGAACCCATTTGATAAGCAAGTAACTTTAATAGTTTATCTAGCAGTTCTGGCTTTCTAATGTTTTTCCATACCAATACATCTTTGTATAAATATTGTTGTGTTAAGTTGCTAAGCAGCATTTCAGCCATGTTCTTTTTAAGACTCAACTCAGGATAGCACCCATAAACTAAATGGAAAGGTAATTCTTGCTCTAACTCAAAGGGTGATTTGGTTGGGTAAAGCTCTGCCAGTGAAAAGGGGTAGAGATGAAATAAGAAATATCGGCCAGTCATAGGTTCAAAAACTGTATCCGAAATTTCTAATGCGGAAGAACCCGTTGCTAAAAACTGCACCTCTTTAAAATTGTCAACTAATAATTTTAATAGCAACCCTGCATTCTCAATTCGTTGAATTTCGTCAATTATTACTACTTCGTAATTGCCAATAATGCCCTTTAATGCTTCAATACTTGGGTTTGTTAGCCTGGTTCTAGTTATATTTTCATCTGCATTTAACCATAATGTGTTTCCTAATTTATTTCTAATGGAAGTTAATAGAGTTGTTTTGCCCACCTGTCGAGCGCCAATAATTATTAAAGCCTTTTCTTTAAATAACCATTTATTTATTTGTGTTTCAATTAACCTATTATACTCTTTCATATTTCAAAACTAGTAATATTTCCGATATAATAGAAAAATAACTAGTAATAATTCCGATATAATGGAAAAATAACTAGTAATAATTCCGATATAATCTCAAAAAGGCATTTTGGAATTGCTTTAAGAGTATTTATCTGCAAATAAAAAGGAACCTTATTATAGGGTTATCCATTTAAGTCCCAGCAATCAAATAGGTGTAAATACCTTAGATCCGTAAGCGTTTTTGTAAGCATAATATTTTCAGGCATTTATTTAATGTAGTTGAATAAGTAACTCAAGCTATAAACAAATCGCCTTTGTAACTGAAAACATTGCGTTATGATTTAAATGGGTAACCCTACCTTATTATGGAGTTAAATCTATATTTGCATGAATGAAATTAGTAGAAACCCACGCACATATATATTTAAAAGAGTTTGCTAATGACCTGTCAGAGATTGTAGATCGGGCGAAAGAAGCAGGAGTAGTGCGTATATATATGCCGAATGTTGACCACGAAACAATAGATGATATGCTAGAGGTGGCAAATAAATACCCTGGCTATTGTATTCCAATGATGGGTCTTCACCCTTGTTCGGTAACAAAAAGTTTTGATAAAGATTTGTACGAGGTTGAGGAGTATCTAAAAAAAGGAGGTTTTGCAGCCGTAGGAGAGATAGGTACAGACTTATATTGGGATAAAACCTATTGGCCAGAGCAACAAGAGGTGTTTAAAATTCAAGCTGATTTTGCGAAACAATTCAAGCTACCCTTGATTATTCATTGCAGAGAATCGATTGATGAAACCATTGCTTTAGTGAAAGAAACTAAAAGTACCAAAGGTGTTTTTCATTGTTTTACAGGATCGGTTGATCAAGCTAAGGAAATAATTGGGTTAGGGTTTAATATAGGGCTTGGAGGAGTAGCTACATTTAAAAATGGAGGTTTGGAACCTGTTATCGAAGAAATTGAGCTTAAAAACTTTGTTTTAGAAACAGACAGCCCTTATTTAGCACCTGTACCTAATCGGGGGAAAAGAAACGAGCCTTCGTATATAAACTTGGTTGCAAAAAAAATTGCTAAGGTTAGAGAAACAGAGGTTGAACAAGTAGCTAAGGTTACCACTGATGTAGCCTATAAACTTTTTAATAATGCGTACTAAGGGATATAAAAAAATATTTTTAGACATTGCAAGCCCTAATTTGTGCAGAGCAAATATATTATTGATATATACAGGGGGCACTTTTGGCATGGAAAAAGGGAAAGATGGTACATTAATTCCTTTCGATTTCAATAAAGTGCTAGAGAATATTCCTGTTATAAAATCATTTGACTTACATATTTCAGTAATTGCTTTTGATGAGCCTATTGATTCGTCTGATATAAACCCCGATTATTGGAGCATTCTTGTAGATATTATAAGTAGAGAAGAAGCTGAGCATGATGGCTTTGTAATCTTGCATGGTACAGATACCATGGCTTTTACAGCTTCTGCCTTAAGCTATGCGTTACTTGGCCTAAATAAACCAGTAATAATTACAGGAGCTCAACTGCCTGTAAGCGTACCTAGAACAGATGCACGAGAAAACTTAATTACATCGCTTGAAATTGCATCTTCTAAGAATGAACAGGGCGAACCAATTATTTCGGAGGTGTGCATATTTTTTAACCATCACTTAATAAGAGGGAATAGGGCTCAAAAAGTACAGAGCAGTAAATTTGATGCGTTTCGGTCAGAGAATTATCCAGCGTTGGCTGAAGCTGGCATTGAAATAAACTATAACCATGCTGGCATATTAAGTAAATCCAAAGGAATAGAACGAATACACACTCCTGAGTGGGATACAAGAGTAGCTATAATAAAAATATTTCCTGGAATTTCAAGAGAGGCCGTTGAATTAACATTAAAAAGCCCTTCTATTAAAGGTGTAATTTTAGAAACGTTTGGAGCCGGTAATACAATGACAGCCAGATGGTTTATTGAATGTATTTCAGAAGCTACCAAGCGAGAAGTACTTATTTTAAATGTTTCGCAATGCTTAGGAGGCGAAGTAAACCAAGGAATGTATGCGGCAGGCACTCTGCTTGAAAAAGCAGGAGTGATTAGTGGTTCTGACATAACATTGGAAGCAGCAATTACCAAACTAATGTTTGTGTTGGGTCAGCAAAAATCTTATAAAAATGCAATTAATCAAATGTTAACACCTATTTGCGGAGAACTTAGCTAGACAAATAGAAATGCCACCATTTATTTCAAACATAAATTTGCATAAGGCTAAAAATTAATATTTATTTGTGCGATATCCCGATATGTATCGGGACAATTAAGTGATACTTAGGAGAGGTGGCCGAGTGGTCGAAGGCGCACGCTTGGAAAGCGTGTGTACCCCACAAGGGTACCGGGGGTTCGAATCCCTTCCTCTCCGCGCTTTAATATTGGATAAAATAAACTATTTTTATAAACGCAAAACATACCTATTTTAATATTTAAATTATGAAACGAATATTTGCTTTCTTAATGTTGTTAGGGTTTTTAACCCTTGGAAACTCTTGGACTGCTACGGCACAAGAAGATTTGACTAATGATAATACTACCGAAGCGGTTGACAGCTCTGCTGTAGTTGAAGAAGACTCTACTGCTACTGAGCCTGTTGAAGAAGAAGTTGTTGCTCCTGCCCCTATTGAAGAGGAAGAAGTGATAGAAGCCGAGCCTGGATTTCATCAACAAGTAAAAACAAAATTCATCGAAGGTGGATGGGAGTTTATGGGTGCAGTTCTTTTATGTTTAATTTTGGGTTTAGCAATTGCTATCGAAAGAATTATTACATTAAACCTTGCAACCACTAACACTGATAAGCTTTTAGCTAATCTTGAAAAAGCATTAACCGAAGGCGGTGTTGAAGCGGCCAAAGAAGTTACTAAAAACACAAAAGGGCCTGTAGCCTCTATTTTTACTCAAGGGTTAATGAGACTAGATGAAGGAATTGAAATGGTTGAGAAATCTATTATTTCTTATGGTTCTGTTGAAATGGGCAAATTAGAAAAAGGACTGGTTTGGGTTTCATTGTTTATTTCATTGGCCCCAATGTTAGGGTTTATGGGTACAGTAATTGGTATGATTGGTGCCTTCGATGCAATTCAGGCAGCAGGAGATATCTCTCCAACAGTTGTGGCTGGTGGTATTAAAGTTGCTCTTCTTACAACCGTTGCAGGTCTTATTGTAGGTGTTATACTTCAAGTATTCTACAACTACCTTATATCTAAAATTGATTCGTTAGTAAATACTATGGAAGATTCTTCAATCTCATTTGTAGACCTTTTAGTACACTACAATCAAACTAAAAAATAATTTTACACCTTAATATTATATAAATATGGAAGGATTTGTAGCAAATTATGGATTGTACTTAGCGTATATACTTACAGCAGTAGGTGTTATATTAGCTATTGTACTGCCATTAATAAAATCGTTAGATGAGCCCAAAAATCTAGTTGCTTCGGCAATTGGGGTGGCCATACTGTTAGCAATCTACGGCATTGGATATTTAATTTCAGGATCTGAAGTTACCGCTCGATATATTGAGTCTGGAGTTGAAACTGAAGGATTATCTAAATTAATAGGAGGTATGCTTACTATGGTGTACTTATTATTAGGAATAGCTGTAGTAGGTATTGTTTATACCGAATTGAACAAAGCAATTAAATAGAAGAATATGGCAAAAGGTAGAAGAGAAATGAGGGGCATTGATTCTAGCTCAATGGCGGATATTGCTTTCTTATTGCTGATATTTTTCTTGGTAACAACCACTATTGCCAATGATAAAGGGTTAACATTAAAATTACCTCCGCACCCAGATGATAAGGAAGATATTGAGATTAAATTCAAGGAAAAGAACATTTTTAAGATTTTAATCAATTCATCTGATAAGTTATTGGTTGAGAACGAAGGCTTAGATGACCCCAAAAAAATTAGGCAAATGGTTAAGGAACACGTGTTAAATCGTGGTGCGAACCCAAACCTATCTGAAAGTCCAGATAAGGCGATTGTGTCTTTAAAGGCTAATAGAGGAACTAGCTATAAAATGTTTATAGCTGTATATAACGAGTGCCAAGGAGCGTATTATGATATTTACGCAGAGCGTGCAGGTGTAACCAATAAGCGCTGGAGAGAAATAGCTTCCGATTTAGGTAATCCTGAAAACAAAGCTATTTATTTAAAAGCAAGAGAGGGAATTCCTATGGCTATATCAATTGCAGAACCTAATTAGATAGTAATGGCAAAATTTACGAAAAAATCAAAAACAAGTCAGGAAATACCTACTGCGGCATTGCCAGATATTATATTCATGTTATTATTCTTTTTTATGGTAACTACTGTAATGAGAGAAAATACGATTAATGTGAAGCAAAAAATGCCTGATGCTACTGAGCTTAGGAAATTGCAACGTAAGTCGTTGGTAAGTTATTTGTATATGGGCGAGCCTAAAAACACTGTGTTATACGGTGATGAGCCTAAAATTCAAACCAACGATGTGTTTATAGAGGTAAAGGATGTAATACTTTGGGTTTCTAAAGAGAAAGATAAACTTTCTGAAAACGAAAGAGATCAAATAACCATTGCGTTTAAAGCAGATGAAGATGTAAAGATGGGCTTGATTTCTGATGTTCAATTGAAACTCAGAAAGGCAAATGCACTGAAAGTTATGTTCTATGTTCGGCAGATAGCAGATATATAAAACAAATAGTTTAAAAAATCAAAGGTCTTTCTAATATAGAAAGACCTTTTTTTATGTACCTTAACTACTCTCTAATTTCGATAATAAGTTGAAAATGATAAACGATAAAAAAGTAATCCGAGCTTGGAGTATGTACGATTGGGCTAATTCAGTTTACTCTTTAGTCATTATCTCCTCTATTTTTCCGGTGTACTACGAAAGCGTTACCCGATCAGGAAATAGTGATTTAGTCTCATTTTTTGGGTTCGAGCTTGTTAATACAGTACTCTATTCTTATGCTTTATCATTTTCCTTTTTAGTAGTAGCGGCTATTTTACCCTTGCTTACAGGTATTGCTGATTACAGTG
Organism: Cyclobacteriaceae bacterium; assembly: GCA_021648745.1. GTDB lineage: Bacteria > Bacteroidota > Bacteroidia > Cytophagales > Cyclobacteriaceae > JAKISE01. The sequence continues at coordinate 369 of JAKISE010000042.1, read as the reverse complement.
GTAAGCGTATGCTTTTTATGAAAACCTTTGTTTATATAGGTAGTATTTCGTGTATGGGGTTATTTTTATTTGATGGTTCTAATATTGAGTATGGAATTTCCTTAGCCGTTTTGGCCAGTATTGCTTTCTCAGGAAGTTTGGTTTTTTACAACTCTTATCTACCTCAAATTGTATCTGTAGATAGGCTGGATGAGGTAAGTGCTAGAGGTTTTTCTTATGGATATGTGGGTAGTGTTATTCTTTTGGTTATTAATTTAGCTATGATACAAAAGCCTGATTTATTTGGGTTGCCACAAGATAGCACTCCTGCCAAGCTCTCTTTTGTGATGGTAGGTCTTTGGTGGCTTGGCTTCTCCCAAATTACTTTTA
>JAKISE010000041.1 GCA_021648745.1 Cyclobacteriaceae bacterium | reverse complement strand
GAATAATGGGTTTGCCAAGACCCAGTTGGAATGTTTATTTGGCAAACAGCCATGGTATTAGTAAATACCCCGATAACTAATAGTATATATTTCAACCTTTGTTTGATTGGCCTTCTAAAAAACATTTTCTACACCTTGCCTCATAAGTACTTTGTTCGCCCAGCATTACTTTTTGTTTATTATCAGTTAAACGATATGAATAAGAAGCTAGTGCCCCACAGTTCATACAAATTGCATGAACTTTGGTTACATACTCAGCTTGTGCTAATAGGTTGGGTATCGGCCCAAAAGGATTTCCTTCAAAATCCATGTCTAAGCCAGCAATAATTACACGTTTACCTTGTGAGGCAAGTTGATTGCATACTTCAACCAACGATTCATCAAAGAACTGGGCCTCGTCAATGCCTACAACATCGCTTGTCCCGGCCAAGAGTATAATATCCCTTGCAAATTGAACAGGCGTTGAGCGAATGACGCTCTCATTATGAGAAACTACATCTGATTCATTATACCTCGTATCTACCGAAGGTTTAAATATTTCTACAGATTGCTTGGCAATAAGAGCTCTATTCAGCCTTCGAATCAGTTCTTCTGTTTTTCCCGAAAACATAGAGCCACAGATAACCTCTACCCAGCCTGCACCGTCTTTTTTTCCTTTCGGAATTGGTTGTTCTACAAACATTAATTAGTGTAGTTTACGCCTGGGAGCTTATTTTTTTCTGGAACCTCAATTTCAATGTCTCCCAAAGGTACAGCTTGGCAGGTCATTCTTTGAGATTCTGATATTCTACCAGCAATTAAAAAATCCTTTTCAACTTCGGTTCTACTTCTTAAACTAGATTCACCCGTTATTACATTGCACTTACAAGAAGTGCATTTGCCTTTACCCCCGCAGGCGTGCATCCAGTCAATATTATTTTCTTGCAAAATAGCAAGAACTGTTAAAGGTGATTCGTTGTTTAATTTATAGTTAACAACTTTCTGACCTTGGTTAGAAATCGTAATTTTAGGCATAATTTTACATCAGTATTTACAAAGGAACAAAATCTTGGAATGGAGAACAAACTGAATCAACCTGCTTTGGAAGAATATGCAAAGAAGTATGCTGACTTGCTAACCACCAAAATATTTAGCGAAAAAAATTCTATTTCGGGTAGGCAAGTTATGGACGAAGTTCCAGTTAACCAAGTGGCATTATTTGCGCTTTTTAATATTTTTAAGAAGTGGAAACTGGAGATGGGACAACTTAAAAGCCCTTATTTTAATTATGAACATGATAATGTACAAATAAAGCTGAAAGAACTGATGAATGTGCTTTCGCAGCATATTCTTATTTCTAAAGAGGATTTTGGTCCAATTTTAGCCAAGTCGGTTCAAGACACACTGTTGTTGATAATTTCTCCATTAAGCTATTATAAGGAGCTTGTCGAAGAGTATAAGGAAACGGCTCCTAATATGGATGAGGTTAAAGATTTGCAGCGATTTATAAAAACAAATAGCCATATGCGCGATGCACTTTTAACCGCATGGGCATCTGATTTTAAGGGAGAAGAGTTGTTTGATAAAGCTTTCGAAGGCTTGAATGAACCTCCTTCTGATGTTCCACCCTTATTATCGCCATTTAATGAATTGCTCGAACTTGACATTGCCAACATTTGGATTGAAGAAGAAGCTGGTATAGCCGAAGAGAAGGAAGATAGCGATGAAATCGACAATGCTCCCGAACCTGAACAATTAGAGGAGGTTGAAATGAACACAATTCATGGCCAATTTAAAGAAGATAAAACCGAGATTTTAGCCGATTCGTTAGGGTTTGAAGCGTCCAAAGATTCTTTAAAATCAATGCTTACCATCAATCAAAAATTTATGTTTATTAACGATCTTTTTGATGGTAATAAAGAGGATTTTATGAAAGTAATAGACTTTTTGGATTCTTGTGAAACAAAAGAAGTTGTACTCAAATTTGTTAACAGCAATTATATTGCGCGGGGCAATTGGAAAAGAGAAGCTCCTCAGGTGAAAGAATTTTTAGAGTTGATTAATAAAAAATTTGGTTAGTGAGCTAATCGCTGCATTCTATTGGCGTCTAATGCTAACAGAATAAAAACGAGTATTGTAAATGATATTAAAGAGGATCCTCCATAGCTAAAAAAGGGTAGAGGAATGCCAATTACAGGGAAAAGGCCTATCGTCATACCAATATTTACCATAAAATGAAAGAATAGGATAGTGGCCACAGAGTAACCATACACTCTAGCAAATCGCCATTTTTGGCGTTCGGCAATTTGAGTGATCCTTAATAATAGCGCGGTAAATAGAATAATTACAATCATAGAGCCTATCCACCCTTGCTCTTCGCCTATTGTACAAAAAATAAAGTCAGTACTTTGCTCAGGCACAAAGTCAAATTTAGTTTGAGTACCTTTGAGGTACCCTTTTCCTGTTAATCCTCCTGAACCAATCGCAATCTTGGATTGAGTTACGTTCCATCCAGCTCCTAGAGGATCTGAATTTGGGTTTAGCAAAACTAAAATTCTATTTTGTTGGTGTGGTTTAAGAAAGTTATCAAAGGCATAACCTACACTGTGATACATGCCTATAATAGATGCTCCTAAAAAAATAAAAATGAGTATTCGCTTTATGCTTTTACGATTAAAATAAACGCTTAAACCAACTATTACAACTACTGGTGTCCAAAAATATATGTCATTTTGCACCAAAAGAGCCAATAAAAAAATAATGGCAGAAGCTACACCTAGTACTAAGGCTATGGGCGACATTCCTTCTCTAAAGAGCACTAAAATAAACATTGAAAACACAAGTGCGGTACCGGCATCTCCTTGGGCAATAATAAGCACAGCAGGTGTGCTAATGATTAACCCAGTATAAAACACGTCTTTTAATTTGCCCATTTTAAAATTGGGCTTACTCACGTATTTGGCAAGAGCCAAGGCCGTTGCAAATTTAGTAAACTCAGAGGGTTGAAAACGAAATGGACCAATTTCTAGCCAAGATTTGGCACCGTTTACCTCTCGCGCAAAAATCATCACTACCACCAATAATATCATGAAAATTACCCAAACAGGGTAGGCAAGGGTATCGTAAATTTTATAGTCTACCGAGAGAATTACAATCGCCACAATAATGGCAAGGCCGATGAAAACCATTTGTTTGCCTCCATTATGACTAAAACTAAAAAACGAAGTAGTAGTATCAACATCATAGATAGCTGCATAAATATTAACTACACCAAAAAGCACAAGCAAACCATAAAGTATAATGGTTATCCAATCTAGATGATTAATTAATCCTTCTGATCTGCTCATTCAAAATCTCCTTTTAAAACGTAGGGTTCAAAATATAAAGTAGCGCTATCTTTCTTTAGGTATTTCTCTATAAGAAGCCCAGATATTGCTGCAGCGGCCCTTGCTCCTTGGCCTGCATTTTCAACATACACCGAAACAGCAATTTTAGGATTATTTCTTGGCGCAAATGCGATAAAAACTGAATGGTCAGGGTTGGGGTCATTTTGAACCGTGCCTGTTTTTCCACACACTTCAATGTCTTTCAACTTAGCTCTATATTGTCCTGTGCCGCTTTTAATTACTTCTGCCATGGCCTCAACGGCAATTTCAAAATAGGCAGAGTCAACACCTGTATATTTTTTTTGAGTATAAATCGGTAGTGGTTTACCAGTATTGCTAATAGCTTTTACCAAATGGGGTGTATAATAATATCCTCTATTTGCCACGGTAGCGGTAAAGTTAGCCATTTGAATAGGCACTACAAGATTTTCTCCTTCGCCAATGGATAAGGAGTAAATATTGGAATATTTCCATTCTCTACCTCGGTAAGCCCTGTCGTAATACTTTGAATCAGGTATCAACCCTCCTTTTTCACCTGGTAAGTCGATACCTAAGGGAGCGCCAAAACCAAAATTCTTAATATACTTATTCCATTTGTCTAGGCCAATTTTAGCATCAAGATAGGGGCTGTCCTCTACATTTTGCACAACCATTTTTCGCATTACTTGATAGAAGAATGGATTGCAAGAGTTTTTTATAGCACCTACTAGTTTTTCAGAAGTACCAAAAGGGTGGCTTGCTCCATTATGGCACCCAATTAAATTTGTATTACACTTGAACCTGCTGTAGGGTGTAATTACTCCTTCCTGCAAAGCCACCAGCGACTGCACAATTTTAAAGATACTGCCTGGTCTATATGCAGCCATAAGCGGTCTATTAAATAGAGGCTTTAGCGTGTCTTGCTTAATTACACCAAAGTTTTGGCTAAAATCTTTACCCGAAAGCATTCCAGGGTCGTACGATGGAGCTGAAACTATGCTTAGAATTTCTCCAGTGGAGGGTTCAATGGCTACAATACTCCCTGATTTGCCTTTCATTAGTTTTTCTGCATACTCTTGCAAGGTTCTGTCGATGGTGCTTGTAATTGAAAAACCGGGAACCGCAAGTGTATCAAACTGCCCGTCTTTAAACTTTCCTTTTTCTACGCCCCTAACATTTCTAATCTTAAACTGTTTGCCCCTTAATCCTCTCAAATAAGTTTCGTAATTAGATTCTAGACCACTTTTTCCAATGTAATCTCCACTGTGGTAATAGTTTAAGGTGTCCTTTCTTAATTCGTATTTGCTTATTTCACTTATATAGCCAAGCGCATTTGATAAAATAGGATAGGTGTAGGAACGGGTGGTACGTGGTTGCAATACAAACCCTGAAAACTCATCTAGATAGTCTTGAAATTTTGAAAAATCTTCTAAAGAAATTTGCTTTATGAACAAAGAGGCTTTTACATAGGAGTAGGCCTTTGCTTTATTTACTTTAGTATCGAACTCTTCAACTGTTATACCTACCAAATTACAGAAGCGTATTGTGTCAAAATTTTTTAATTGGGTGGGAATTACTAACAGGTCGAATATAGCTTTGTTTGCTACAAGAATTTCTCCATTTCTGTCATAAATAAGCCCTCTAAATGGGTATTCAATTTCTTCTTGAATAATATTATTATCTGCTGCCGTTTTATAGCTATCGTCTAGTACTTGCAGCGAAAATAGGCGTATTGAAAATAAAATAGCTACCCCAATAAATACTGTTTGAATAATATATCCCCTTGATTTATTCATCTTCCTCCTGTTTTTTTAGAGAATAAATATTGGATGATTATGATGGTGCTAAAGGTAAAAAAGGTTGATAAAATAATTTTTTGAATGGTGAATAAGAAAAGATGAAAACCGCCTGCTTCTACTATAAAAAGCCAGGAATGATGAAGGAAAATAAGAATTAAGGAGTAGGTTGAAAACCAACTAAACCCCATTATAGTGGGCGTAGGCTTTGATCCAATTGGGTAGCCTCCATGAGGGGTAAATAACTTAAATAGCGTTGGGCGTAAGTACATTAAAAGCACTGAAGCTGAAGCGTGTATTCCTAGCGTATTTGAAAAAATATCGACAGATACACCTGTGGCAAACCCTATAAGCATGGCGGCAATAATACCTAGTTCAAATTGAAATGTTAATAAAAATCCTACATACACAAAAGCAAAGCCCTTGCCCAGAAGCACCATTTTATTAAACAAGAATACTTGAAATAGCAGGTATCCAAAGAAAGTGATTAGTTTAATTATATTATCCTTATTCATTCTTCAACCGTTTGTGTTAATGAATCGATTTGAGGAAGGTTTTTATTGAGAACAACTTCTACTAATGATAAACTTGTAAAATCGTTTATAAGTTTAATTTGAATATCAAAAAATGAAGCATCTTCAGGCAGTATTAATTTACTTATCACCCCAATGCTAACGCCACTTGGGTAGATAGCGTTAAAACCGCTGGTAACTACAGTATCGCCAATGGCCAAATTATAATGGCGTGGCACATAAAGCACCTTTGCAAATTCAGGAGACTTCCCGTCCCATTGCACAGTACATAAATTTATCTTGTTCTTAATCTCGGCAGAAATACTAACATCAATATCTAACATAGAAACAACTGTAGAATAACCCTTTCCTACTCTTTTTACTTTACCCACAATGCCGCTGCTGCCGATAACTCCCATTCCTGCTGTTATTCCTTGATCGCTACCGGAGTTTATTGTGATAATGTTGTTAAGTAAAAAGACACTGTTATTAACAATTTTAGAATTGATAAATGCGAAATTACTAACCGTATCTATCTTATCGTTCTCTTCTATGCTCGCCAAAAGCCCTAAATATTTAGATCTTAGTAAGGCATTCTCTTTGCTCAGTTGTTGGTTAGTGGCTGTTAAACTAAAATAAGATTGAATATTATTTGAGGTTTCCAATATTGACCCTACTGCATAGTTTGTAGAGTTAAAAAATGTAGCGCGGTTGTAATTTGAGTTTTGAACCACTAAAAAGAGAGCAGCAGTTTCAAGTAAAATAAATACTAAAAAAGCTCTGTACTTGTATAAAAACAGTAAGAAACTGCGCATTGGGTTATGTCATTAGCACAGGTTTGTACTGTTTGAGGTTTTTCATAGCAATGCCTGTTCCTCTAACTACTGCTTTAAGTGGGTCTTCCACCACGTGAATAGGTAGTTTCGTTTTAAGAGCTAATCTTTTGCTTAAACCTCTTAGAGAAGCTCCTCCCCCTGTAAGGTGAATGCCTCTATCATAAATATCTGCAGAAAGTTCTGGTGGAGATATTTCCAGTGCTTTAAGCACCGCCTCTTCTACTTTAGAAACAGATTTATCTAATGCAAAAGCAATTTCTGAATAGGAAGCTTTAATAACTTTCGGAATTCCAGTCATTAAATCCCTGCCTCTAATTTCATAATCTTCGGGCCCATCATCTAGCTCAGTTAGCGCAGAACCAACTTCAATTTTAACACGCTCGGCAGAGCGTTCTCCAATTAGCAAATTATGCTGCCTACGCATATAATCGAGTATATCTTTGTTAAAGGTGTCTCCCGCAATTCTAATAGACTGGTTACTTACAATGCCCGAAAGAGCAATTACAGCAATTTCTGTAGTACCACCACCAATATCTACAATCATAGAACCCATAGGCTCTTCAATGTCAATGCCAGTACCGATTGCTGCTGCAATTGGCTCATAAATCATGTATACCTCTTTGGCTCCTGCGTGTTCGGCTGAATCTCGTACTGCTCGTTTTTCCACTTCAGTAATGCCCGATGGAATGCAAATAACCATACGATGACTTTTAGGAAAAATACTTCGACTCCCTTCATCAATCATTTTAATCATCCCCCTAATCATATGTTCTGCCGCATGAAAATCGGCAATTACACCATCTTTAAGCGGACGAATGGTTCTGATATTATCGTGTGTTTTTTCGTGCATTTGCATCGCTTGTCGCCCAATGGCAAGTACTTTATTTGTGCTGCGGTCAATGGCAATGATGGAAGGTTCGTCCACAACAATTTTGTCATCTTTAATGATTAACGTGTTTGCAGTTCCTAAATCAATGGCCAAATCACTAGAGAAAAAATCGAAAAAACCCATGCTAGTTGTTAAATATTAATAGTGAAATAAAATTTGTTGTTGTACTCTTTTACCAAGCTGGCTAAATTACAAATTTGTTTTAATTTATAGATTAAAACTACTTCATTTTAATGTTTAAAATGCCTAGTTCCTGTAAAAACCATTGAGATATTATGATTATTGCAATAATCAATTGATTCTTGGTCTTTTTTAGAGCCTCCAGGTTGAATGATCGTGGTGATGCCTGCCTTATTTGCTACTTCTACACTATCGGCAAATGGGAAGAATGCATCCGATGCCATAGCAGCACCTTCTAACTTAAACCCAAAAGTGTGTGCTTTTTTTATAGCTTGTTGCAAGGCATCTACCCTTGATGTTTGGCCTACACCACTTGAAAGCATTTGCCCACCTTTTGCCAAAATAATGGCATTCGACTTGGTGTGTTTGCAAATCTTAGAGGCAAAAAGCAAGTCTTCTATTTCTTGTGTACTTGGTGCTTTTTTGGTGGCCGTTGATAAGCCAGCTTTATGGTCGGTAGTGCTATTGGCAGATTGTTGGATGACTCCTCCTAAAAGCGATTTAAAAATAGCTTGGTCTTGGGGATGATTTTTAAGTTGGAGCAAGACTCTATTTTTCTTCGATGTTAAAATTGCTAGCGCAGATTTGCTAAAAGAAGGAGCAATTAATACTTCCATAAACAGCTTATCAATTTCAAGTGCTGTTGCCTCATCAATTTCAGTGTTTGATATAAGAACTCCGCCAAATGCAGAAAGCGTGTCTGCTTCAAACGCTTTTAAATAGGCTTCTTTGGTCGACTTGGCTACTGCAACCCCGCAAGCATTGGTATGTTTAAGAATAGCAAAAGCGGTTTCTCCTTCAAATTCTTTCATTAGGCTAATAGCGGCTTCGATATCTACTAAATTATTATAAGAAATTTCTTTTCCGTGTAGCTGGTCAAAAACCTTCTCTAAATCACCAAAAAACATGCCTTTCTGATGAGGGTTTTCTCCATACCTTAATGTTCGTTGTTTGCTTATACTGTTTTTAAATACAGAAATTTTCTCCTCCTCATTAAAATAATTAAAGATGGCGGTATCGTAATGCGAACTTACATTAAACGCATAGGCAGCAAATCTTTTTCTTTCTGCCAAAGAGGTTGCTCCATTACCACTTTCAAGAATTTCTAACAGCTCTGTGTATTGATCTCTGGAACTGATGATAAGTGCATCTTTATGATTTTTAGCTGCAGCTCTAATCAAAGAAATACCTCCAATATCAATTTTTTCAATAATGTCTTCATGAGCTGCACCGCTGTTTACGGTATCTTCAAATGGGTATAGGTCAACAATCGTTAAATCTATTGGCGGAATGTTATGCTCATTTGCCTGAGCAATGTCCTCATTATTATCTCTTCGGTATAAGATACCCCCAAATACAGCAGGGTGCAAAGTTTTAACTCTGCCTCCAAAAATGGATGGGTAGCCGGTTAAATCTTCTACAGCTATTGCCTCAATACCAAGCTTATTGATGAAGGCCAAAGTGCCTCCTGTTGAGTATAATTTAACACCCAAATCATTCAGTTTTTTAATGATGGGTTCTAAATTGTCTTTATGATAGACAGAAATTAATGCGGAAGAGATCTGCTTTTGCATGCGCGCCATTTTGTAAGCCGCAAAACTACTTTATTTGGCCCTTAAAATTCTTGGTTAAGAAAGTAATTTTTCAATAACCATTAAAATGGTTTCTGGGTAGTGTTTGTGTTCTAAACGATGGATTTTGTTAGCTAAGTCATCAGCAGAATCAGATGCTAACACTGCGCATTTTTTTTGATAAATTATGTTGCCCTTATCGTACTCATTATTTACATAATGAATGGTGATTCCTGATTCCTTTTCTTTATTCTTAATAACTGCTTCGTGCACAAAATGCCCATACATTCCTTTTCCTCCATATTTTGGTAACAGCGCGGGGTGAATATTTAAGATGGTAAAATTATCGACCAACTGAGTTGGAATAAGCCACATAAAACCAGCAAGCACAATTAAATCAACATGTTTGCTATTCAAGTGGTTGATGATGGCTGTACTTTTATAAAACTCTTTGCGACTGAATGAGCGTGTTTCCACTTCAAAATTTTTGGCCCTAGTTATCGCGTATGCCTTGCTATTATTAGAATATAAACAGTTGATTTTTACAGCATCATTGCCTTTAAAATATTCCAATATAGCTTGGGCGTTTGTGCCGTTACCCGATGCGAAAATGGCAATATTAATAATAGATTTTTTCATTTAGGTGAAAGTCATACTTGCAATTCCGATTACCATAATTACTTTAGCTATGCTACTAAGCTGTGCATAATTTTGTTTTTTATCGGCAAAAAATAGTTTGGCACAAAAGAAGCTAAGAATTATTACTAGCGTAATTAAAAACGGCAAAAACATCTGCCAATTTTTGGTTAAGTAAAAAACAACCATAACAAAAAGGATATTTATACCATAAATTACTTTTTTGGTTCGGGTAGCTCCTATTGAAATGGGTAGCGTTTTGCAGCCAAATTTTTCATCTCCCTCCATATCTTCTAAATCCTTAATTATTTCTCTAATGAGCGAGATGAAAAAGGCAAAACTGGCATACATTAGGATAGATTCTAAATTTGAATAATAATGTAAATACACTGTAAAAACAGAAAGTCCTGTTAAAAAACTAACGGTTAAGTTGCCCCATAATGGAAGCCGCTTTAATTGGTTGGAGTAGAGCCAAAGTAAAAATGCGGCAAGTATATTAACACCCATTATCCACCAGGAAATAGAAGCACCCAAGGCAATTCCTGTAAAATTGAAGATAGAATGAATAATAAGTACCTGTCTTCTTTTTATATGCTTACCAATTACTACTCTGTCGGGCTTATTTACATAATCAATTTTTATGTCGTAATAATCATTAATAATATAACCAGCAGATGCAATAAATAGAGTAGAAATAATTAAAATAAATAATTGATAGTCGCCAATAATGCCAGCAAATGTGGTGGGCTCGATTAAGAAGAGAGCTACTATAAATTGTGTAATGGCAATAATGGCTAAGTTAGGGAAACGAATAAGTTTTAATAATTGAAACAAGCTATTCATTGGATTGAGTTTGGTAGAAATCCAATATTTGCTGAGAAACTAATTTGTATAGCTCTTCCTTTTTAGGCTGATTAGTTAATAACTCCATCTGCTTGTCAAGCACTTCATAATCACCTCGCTTAGCTGGGCCTGTTTGTACATTTTTGGGGCCAAAGCGGATGGCGTTTGAAATAGATTGTTCCAATAGAGGCTTTAGCATTGAAAGGTCAAGCTTAGCATTTTGTATTATTTCTTCTGACTGGGTGAGCATCCAATTGGTGAAATTATTGGCAAAAACAGCGGCTAAATGCAATTGTTGCCTTTGGGTAGAAGTAATAACAGAAACATTACCCGATAAAGTTTTTGCTAGCTGAGCTAGTCTATCGGTAGTTTTTTTATTCTCACCTTCAATTAAAATAGGAATTTCTTTAAAATTAGCTTGTTGGTTTTTAGTAAATGTTTGAAGTGGGTAAAAAACGCCAATATTCGGTGTAGCCGAGTAGCCAAGCTTTGCCAGAGGAATAGAACCTGAAGTGTGTGCGATCAAAATGTCCTCAGGTAAAACAACTTCTTTGGCCACTTCTTCAATTTCATCATCGGTAATGGCAATTAAAATTATATCGGCTTCGGTTTCTGAGAAATTAAGATCAGTTTTAACTTGGCCTTCGTATAATTTGCCAGCAAGTTTTTTAGCGTTATCAGGATTTTTGCTGTAAACATTTATGACTGAAGACCCCGCGTTTTCGAGGGCAGGAGCGAGGTTCCAAGCCAAATTTCCAGCTCCAATAAAATCAATTTTTAATGCCTTACCCATAGCTTTAACAACCTAATCAATCAATTGCATTTTTTTATCTAACACCAAATCATTAATCTTGATGTAAATATCATACAAATGCGACATCTATTCTACATTTTACTAATTTCAATAACCGGAACTTTTTCTTGCCAGCAAAAAACTGCCGAAGAAGACAAAGAACTCACAGATGCTGAGTTGCATCAATTGGCAGACTCCCTAGCTCATACATTTATTATTGTTGATGGGCACGTAGATATTCCTTATCGAATGTGGAATAACCCTGAGGACATTTCTGTTAGAACAGAAAACGGCCACTTTGATTATGTGAGAGCGAAAGAAGGGGGGCTGGATGCACCCATTATGTCCATCTATATTCCATCGAGCAAAGAAGATAATGGAGCTAAAATGTTAGCCGATAGCTTAATTGATTTGGTGGAAGACCTTACCAAAGAGCATCCTGATAAGTTTGCTATTGCTACTAGCCCAGCTCAAATTAAGGCCCAGTTTGCCAAAGGGCTGATCTCCTTACCTATGGGAATGGAAAATGGGGCTCCTATTGAACATAAGCTAGAGAATATCAAGTATTTCTACGATCGTGGTATTCGGTACATTACCTTAACACACGCCAAGGCTAATCATATTTCTGATTCTTCTTATGATAGCATAAGGCTGTGGAATGGACTAAGCCCTTTTGGAGAAGAGGTAGTAGCTGAAATGAATAGAGTAGGCATTATGGTAGATATTTCGCACGTAAGTGATAGTGCTTTTTATGATGTACTGGCGGTTACCAAAGTGCCAGTTATTGCTTCTCACTCAAGTTGCAGACATTTTACACCGGGTTTGGAGCGAAATGTGTCGGATGATATGATTAAGGCACTAGCAAAAAATGGAGGAGTGATTCATATAAATTTCGGATCGTTCTTTTTAGACCCTGCTTTTGCGGAAGAAAAAAGAGACACTACCTATTTTACCAAGGCTTCTCAAATTGCTGATAATATTGACCGAGTGGTGGAACTAGCAGGGATTGATTTCGTGGCTTTTGGGTCTGACTTTGATGGAGTTGGTGATTTGCCGGAAGATGTAAAAGATGTTTCTCAATTACCAAATGTGTTATATGAGCTTTTAAAAAGAGGCTATTCTGCCGAGGATATTGAGAAAATTTGCAATAAAAACACCTTTAGGGTTTGGCAGCAGGTAGAAGATTATGCAAAAGGTAAGTAATTGGCATTGAAAGAATTATTACAAAAAACGAAGTGCCAATTTTATAGGGTAAGTCGTTTAACGCCAAAACATCAATAAAATAGTCACCCCGAATTTATTTCAGAATGACTATTTTTTTGATATAGAAAAATTCTCTGCTACATGGTTAACCCTATTCAACTTTAATTAATGGAGCCTTAAGAACAATTGTTCTCCTCTCTTTAATGATTACCCACACTCTCACTAGTAGGCTTATCTACCACTAGTCTTTCATCTCTATTTGAAATTACCCAAGCAGTATAAAATACTAACTGGGCTCTTTTCTGTAATAAATCAAACTCAATTTTATCTACTGTATCGGTTGGTTTATGGTAATCATCATGGGTGCCGTTAAAATAGAAAATCACAGGGATGTTATTTTTTGCAAAATTCCAATGATCCGATCGATAGTAGATTCGGTCAGGGTGATTTTCATCGTTATACGTATAGTCGATTGATAATTTGGTAAATGTATCATTTGCTTTTTCACTTAACTCGTGGAGTTCACTTGATAGCTTGTCGGAACCAACTAAATACACAAACTCACGATTATCTTCGTGTGCTTCATCGGTACGACCCACCATATCAATGTTTAAATCAACTACTGTTTGTTCTAATGGAAAGATGGGGTTTTTGGTATAATATTCAGAGCCCAATAATCCTTTTTCTTCACCTGTCACCGTCATAAATAAGATACTCCTACGAGGGCCATGACCATCAGCCTTCGCTTTAACAAAAGCCTTGGCCATTTTTAGAACAGCTGTAGTTCCAGAACCATCGTCATCTGCTCCATTATTAACTTCTTCTCCATTTTTACCAATATGGTCGTAATGAGCGGTAATAATTACGATCTCGTCTTTTTTGTCTGTTCCTTCTAAAAAGCCAAGTACATTTTCTGTGCCTACCATTTCCACATTTCTAGACGTTCGATATTCAACAGACCCACCTTTTATTTTAGAAAGTTTTTTATCTGCAACGGCTTTATTCATTTTTTCTTGTGTAGACCCTAGTAATGTGGCAGCGGTAGAAGGTCCTACTAAGAAAGCTCCTTTGTTTTTGGGGTCTTCTTTTTTAAAACCTAGCCGAGATTCCATAAAATATCCCCCGTATTGAGATACTATATTGCCAAAGGCCTCATCTGTATCTTTGCCTATAATTACCACCAATGAGGCACCGTTTTCATAGCCTTTATTGATAAGCTCTCTCCACTGCTGAAAGAAGCTTGCTGACCCATCTATGACAACGATTTTTCCTTCGGATTTAATAGAAGCAAAGTCTTCATCTGAACCTGCCCCTACAAAAATGGACGACCCAGAGATTGGTGCTGATAAGTCTGCCGACCCATAGTACAACACTTCTTTCCCATTCTTAAATGAGGCATCCTTTACTTTTAAATAAGTGCTTCCAGGGTTACTGTTTTCTAACTCAAACTTTTGATAATAACTCATTCCCTTTTCCGTTGGAACAACGGGTTGTAACCCTAACCGCTGAAAATAATCAGCAATAAAGGCTGCTGCCATTTTTTGGCCTCTTTCGCCAGTTTCCCTTCCTTCCAATGCATCAGAAGATAAAATGGTGAGAATCTCTTTCATTTCAGCCTGATCAATGTCAGCTGCATATTTGCGCATAATATCTTCTTGGGCTTGGGCACCCAACACCCCAATAAGTAAGAGGAATATATAGCCTAACTTTTTCATATTTTAACGTGTTTTTTAACGAAAATACGAGATTTATTTGAATAGATGGTTAGTAAATTATAAACGGTAAATTAACTATTTGAAGCTAATAATTTAAACCTAAAGGAACTCGGATTATTAAGTAAAAGTATAGATTTGCACTCCAAGAGAATTCAAAAATAATTAACCGATGAACATAGATTTGCACTATACCGAGGCCTTTAAAACACGACATATCGGGCCAAATTTAAGCCAAACTAAGGAAATGCTTTCGTTATTAAAAGTTAGTTCCATAGATGAATTAATTAGTCAAACGGTTCCTCCAAATATCCGCCTAAAAGAAGATTTAAAATTACCCAAGGGCAAAACAGAAAGAAAATACATAGATCACATAAGAGCTTGCTTTGCTCAAAATAAAGTGTATCGTTCATTTATTGGTATGGGGTATTATAATACTCAAATGCCACCGGTTATTCAGCGTAATATTTTAGAAAATCCGGGATGGTACACAGCCTATACTCCTTATCAAGCTGAAATAGCTCAGGGAAGATTGGAAGCGTTAATGAATTTTCAAACCATGGTGGCCGACCTTACCGGAATGGATTTGTCTAATGCTTCTTTACTAGACGAAGGCACGGCAGCGGCAGAAGCTATGTATATGCTTTCAGCTGTGCAAAAAGGAGCCAAGAAAAAGGCGAAAACCTTTTTTGTATTAGAAGATATTTTTCCTCAAACATTAGACATATTAAAAACAAGAGCTGAATCTCATGATATTAATTTAGTGATTGGTAAATTAAACGAGGTAGATTTTTCGGATGAAGACTTATACGGAGTTTATATCCAAAACCCTGATAATAATGGTGCAGTAAATGATTACACGGACTTTATAGCTAAAGCGCACGAAAACTCAGTACTTGTTTGTATGGGAGTTGATTTAATGAGTTTGGTATTTGTTAAGTCACCAGGCGAGATGGGTGTTGATGCTGCCATCGGCAACTCCCAACGATTTGGTGTGCCCATGGGTTATGGTGGCCCTCATGCAGCATTTTTAGCAACACGCGAAGAGTATAAACGTCAACTACCAGGCAGAATTATTGGGGCATCGTTAGATGCAAATGGTAATAATGCATATCGAATGGCCTTACAAACAAGGGAGCAGCATATTAAACGTGAACGGGCAACGTCAAATATATGCACAGCACAGGTGCTGCTTGGAGTGCTTGCAGGTATGTATGGAGTATATCACGGGCCAGATGGCCTAAAAAAAATTGCAGGCCGCATACACGGACTTGCACAGTTTTTAGCAGGTCAGGCAGAGTTGTTAGGTTATACACAGTTGAACGAGGTGTATTTTGACACCTTAAAATTAATAATACCAGAAGGTGCTTCAATTGCAGAGTTAAAGAAAAATGCAGAAGAGGCAGAGATGAACTTTAGGTATTTTAATGAAACCACTATTGGAATATCATTGGATGAAACCACTCGTTTTGAAACACTAGAAATAATTATTGCTGTATTAGCCTCTATTACATCGCTAAAACCAGAGACTAATAAAGCTACGGATTTTGAGGTGGCCATGCCTGCTTCGCATCAACGAAAGTTAGCTTTTATGACTCACCCAGTTTTTAACAGTTATAAAGCTGAGCATGAGATGCTGCGTTATATCAAGCGATTAGAAAACAAAGATGTTTCGCTTACACATTCCATGATTAGCCTAGGCTCATGTACTATGAAACTGAATGCTACTTCAGAAATGTTGCCTCTTACTTGGCCTAAAGTTTCTCAAATTCACCCCTTTGTGCCATTTGATCAAGCAAAAGGTTATCATCAAATGTTAGAAGAATTGGAAAGCTGGTTGGCTATAATCACAGGCTTTGCAGCAACCTCTTTACAGCCAAATAGTGGAGCTCAAGGCGAGTATGCTGGGTTAATGGTTATTAAAGCATACCATAAAGATAATGGAGATGATAATAGAAATGTTACGCTAATACCTGCTTCGGCCCACGGAACAAACCCTGCAAGTGCGGTAATGGCTGGCTCTAAAGTAATTATTGTGGCTTCTGATGAACATGGTAATATTGATGTAGCGGATCTAAAAGCGAAAGCAGAAGAAAATAAAGAAAACTTGATGGCATTGATGGTGACTTACCCATCAACTCACGGAGTATTTGAAGAAAGCATCGTTGATATCTGCAATATCATCCACGAAAATGGAGGATTAGTTTATATGGATGGAGCCAATATGAATGCACAAGTGGGCTTAACAAGTCCTGGCAATATTGGAGCAGACGTATGTCATTTGAATCTTCATAAAACATTTGCCATTCCTCATGGAGGTGGGGGGCCTGGGGTAGGGCCCATTTGTGTTACCAGTGAATTAGCTCCTTTTTTACCGGGTAGCCCTGTAGTAAATGTTGGAGGAGATAAAGCAATTACTTCTATTTCATCCGCACCTTGGGGAAGTGCTAGTGTAGCTATTGTCAGCCATGCCTACATTGCTATGATGGGTGGAGAAGGGCTAAAAGAAGCCACAAAATATGCCATTTTAAATGCCAATTATATTAAAGAAAGATTAGCAACTGTTTACCCTATTTTATACAGTGGTGCTAATAATAGATGCGCCCACGAAATGATTGTGGATTTTAGAGCGTTTAAAGCACATGGTATTGAGGTAGAAGATGTTGCCAAACGATTGATGGACTATGGTTTCCATGCACCTACGGTTTCGTTTCCTGTACCAGGTACATTAATGATTGAGCCAACTGAGAGCGAAACCAAAGAGGAGATGGATCGTTTTTGCGATGCTCTTTTAAGTATTAAGAGTGAAATTGACGAAGTGGCATCTGGTGAGATGGATGCAATAGATAATGTGTTAAAGAATGCACCCCATACGGCTTCCGAAATTACTGCAGATGAATGGAAACATGGATATTCTCGAACCAAAGCTGCATATCCATTACCTTATGTGCAAGGCAATAAATTTTGGCCAGCAGTAGCTCGGGTTGATAATGCCTATGGCGATCGAAACTTAATGTGTAGCTGCTTGCCAGTGGAGGCCTATGCTGATGGGTAACTTTATAAGAGTGCTGGAGCTAAAAATTCAAAAAATAGGTTAATTGCTTAGTCTATTTTCCAAAGCATACTTAACTAACCCTGCTGTATTTCTTGCTCCAAGTTTGGAAAGCATATTTTTACGATGCGACTCCACTGTATGCTGACTTATGAAAAGTTTTTCAGCAATCTCTTTAGTAGTAAGCTCATTTATAATTTCTCCAAGCACTTCTAACTCCCTTTTACTTAATTGAGGAGCTTGGTCTTGCGTATTTTCTCTTTTAAAAAGGCTATCTTGATAGGTTCTTTTAACCTCTTCTGAAAAGTAATTGTCTCCATCAGAAACGGTATTAATCGCTTCTAGGAGTTCATTTTTTTCAGCATTTTTTAGTAGGTAGCCATTAATGTTGCCTCTTATAAGTTTGTCTAAAATTTTAGCATCATTGTGCATGCTTATAGCAATGGTATTTATATCTGGGTATTTTAGCTTAATCAGTCTATTAAACTCAATTCCATCAATTTCGGGCATAGAAATGTCCATCAAAACAACATCCACTGACTTGTCTATTAACTCAAGGGCTTCTTTCCCATTGGAAGCTTTTCCTACAATGGTAATTGTTTTAACATCATTTAAAAGCGACTCTAATCCATCCAAAAACATTTGATGATCGTCAACTAAAAATATTTTTTTGGTATTTTTCATAGAGATGATTAGTTAAAAAGTTAAGCTACTGTTTGCTTTACTAATGGAATTTCAACAGTAAAAATTGTTCCTCTGCCAATAATAGAATCGATATTAAATTTGCCATTTACCGAAGCTACACGCGATTCAATGTTAAGGAGTCCGATGCCTTTTATTGACCGGGTGGGGTTAAAGCCTTTACCGGTATCTTCAATCATTAAAATTAAGCCTTCATTATTTAAGTTTAAGCTTACGTCTAGTTCGGTTGTTTGTGAATGCCTTATAGCGTTCGAAAGTAACTCTTGAATTATCCTATATATTTCAATTTTTATCTGGTTCGAAATATTATTCAATTCACTTTCAGGATAAGCTTGAAAAATTGCTTTGATTGGAGTTGTTTCAAGGCTTTGATTAATATATTCCCTGATAAGTTGGATATAGGAAGAATTTAAAATTTTACTCGGTGTAAGGTCGTGAGAGATGGTCCTAATTTCTTCACAGGTTTCATTAATCTGGGCCATGATTTGTTTAATGCCCCTGTTTCCTCCAAGATTGTCATCTAGTTTGTTAAGACCAAGTTTGATGCTTGCTAGATTACCTCCAATTCCATCGTGTAAATCACTAGCGATTCGTTTTTTTTCTATTTCCTGGCCCTCTAATTGGGCTTTAAATGTTTTTATCTCAAAGTTTTTTATAAGTTCAAGTATTGTTTTTTGATTCAGCTGTTCTGTTCTGATGGAAACAATGGACTGGGCTTTAATTTTTTGTTGATAGAATACCAGTAAAATAAGGATTGGAATTACAATTAGTAAAGAAATTAGGATGGTCACATTTTTAACCGTTGTTTCTTTTTCAACTTTTGATTTTTCAGCTTCAATTTGAGTTTCGTCAAGAGTTGCATTGAGCTTTAACTTCTCAATTTGATTCATGTTTTTTTCGAGAACTAGCTTTTGAATTTGGTTTTGATTTTGGAGCAAAGCCAACTCTACTTGCTTTTTCTCTTCTACTGTTTTAGCCTTTAGTTCTTGAAGCTGGAATTCCCATCGTTGTTTTTCGAAGGCGAGTTCTTTTATATTTCGTTCTTGTTTTAGTAATTCAATTTCTTTTTGTTGTGTATCAGTTTTATACTTCCACACCAACTCAGCCATTTGTTCATTCTTTTTTTCATTAAATAACGAATCTTTAATCTCTATATAATGGTACAGGTAGTCTATTGATTCTTTGTATTTTTTCCAATTTTCGTAGGTTATTGAAAGGTTTAAATAAATTACTTTTTGTTCGAACAGCGATTTTGTTTCAATCGCTAACGAATCTGCTTTTTGAAACCACATTATTGCATCTTTATATTGTAATAAAGACCTTTTTATTACACCTATGTTTATAAAGGTGCCAACTAATCCTTTTTTGTTGCCAGTTTGCTTTTCAATACCTTCAACCTTTAAAAAATAGTCAAGGGCTTTATCATACTCTCCACTTTCTGAAAAAATAATACCAATATTATTAAGTGCAGAGGCCTGCCAGTAAATGTCTTTTGCCAATTTAGAGCTTTCAATACTTTTGTTGTAATAAATTAAAGCCTCATCTGTTTTGTTAAGTGCTTTATAGGCAATCCCTAAATTATTGTAAATGGTATTTTTCTTTGCTTCATCTTTTTGCATTGCTAAACTTTTCGTAAGATATTCTATGGCTTTTTCATAATCCTTTTGAAAAATTAAAATGACAGACATATTAGAAAGAGCTCTAATTTCTCCTTGCTCATAGTTGTGTATTTTAGCAATTTTTAGTGCTTCGAAGTAATAGCCCAAAGCTTTTTGATACTTTCCTAAATTTTTAAAAGAAATTCCTAATTCATTAAGACAATTGCTAATTCTAATAAAGTCATTTAGTTGTTTAAATATTAAAAGACTCCTTTCAATATAGGGAATAGAACTACTAGACTTACCATGTTCTCTCATTGCTTTTCCCAGCAAGTAAAGAGCATTACCCATGCCAATAGAGTCTTTTTCTTGGGTGCTAAGCTCTAAAGTTAATTTCATAATTTCTTCAGAAAGCTCAGGTTCAGTGTGTAATCGATCTCTATATGCTTGGTTTAAGTTTGCTATTTGCTCTTTATAGTCTAGCCCTTTTAATTGCTCTTTTACATAGGATACATCAATAACCCTAGAGTTTTGAGCAAAGCCTGTTAAACCAACAGACAAGAAATAACAGGCGAAAAATATATTCTTCATTAAAAACGGGTAAAAATAATGTTCTAATCTAACCCTAAAGATACTAATGATAAATTTTTGAACACAAAATCACCCTTTTCAGGGATTTTCTATTCTACCATTTAAAGGGGTTGTGTGAGAGCAAGGTGTGTCATACTTTTGTATCAAACAATATTATAGATTTAAAAATTTAATTATGAAAAATTTAATGTTAACAATGGTTGTTAGTTTGTGCTTGTTGATTGCTATGAATGCCGAAGCCCAAAAGCTGGGAAATTTTGGAAGCTCTATTGAGAAAAAAGTAGGTCCTAAAACTATTAAAGTACCCTATACAGATGTAGTATCATATTTAGGTCATGCAGCACCTGGAAATGAAGATGAAACTAGAGATGGTAAGAAATTTTATTACATCTATGTTTGGATTCCTGCAGTTGCCCCTGAATTAGGATTGCGAATGATGTCTCCAGTTCCAAAAGGATTTAAGACCAAAGGAGCAACGGTATCTTCTGAGTACACTGCAAATGCAAGCTCAAAAGATTTTTTTGATACCTATATTACATTAGAACGTTCTAACATAATTTCTAAAGATGGCATTACGGAAGCGGGTGTAAAAGGTGCTAAATGGGTAGTTCTCGCAAGGAATGATGATAGCAGTGAGATGCCAAAACAACCAAGTGGAAGCAGCTACAACTCTTTATTAAGATATAAAAGTGAAGTAAGTAATCCTGCAAAGGCATTAACTCTTGGACTATACAGAATTGGATTTACTACTTACAAAACAGGTGAAGTAAACGGTACTTTCTTAGCAGAAGTTGCTGCTCCAATTAAGTTGCCTGGCGTTGCTGTAGGTAAAACGTTAGAAGAGCTAAAAGCTCAGTTTAAATAAATTAATCAAAATTATTTTTTAAAGCGGAATGTCTTGCGCCAATATTTTTTAGTTCAGGCCTGCATTTCGCTTTATTTTTATCAACTAAACAAAATATGTTATGATTACTGGAATTACATTAATTGTACTTAGTTTATTGGCTATCCCATCTATTATTTTAGCTAAAAAACCAGACGCACAAGAACTTTTAGATAAAATAACTCCTTACCAGGGGTATATTGGAATCGTATTCTTCTTTTGGGGAATCTATGGAATAATCTTCAGTGGTATTCTGGGGTTAAGTTGGATGCCTACTTGGCCTATATTTTGGGCAACAACTTTAGCTGTAAATGTTATGCAAGCACTTCTTGGTTTCCTTTTGGGTTACGGTATGATTTCGAAGCACGTGTTTTCTAAAAGCGAAGAAGCAAAGAAAAAAGGAGAACAACTACTTGCTAAACTTGCACCTTTACAAGGCAAAATTGGCATTGCTGGACTATTTGTAGGTGGATGGTGCATTCTTGCATCGTTCTTGTTTTATGGAGTGTAGTATAAAAGAACTCTCGAGCAATTGATTTTTTTACACACTCTTTGAATTTAGAGTATGTGAAAAAATCAAAGCTTCCACCTTTGTTCTCAGATATTCTAGTGTTGTTGGTCTAACAGAATTTGAAAAATTTATGCTTAGAGTTTTCAAATGTGCTAATAACTTATTTACATAGTTTAGCCTTGGGCGTTATATTTCACCTTCTCTTACTCACGGTTTATGGTGATGTATACCTTTAATATGACCTTTATTTTTGTATGAATAACAAATGCCAACTGCAAACTAATTATATGTTTAACAATACCTTCATCAATGAAAAAAAAGTTTCAGAATTACCAATTAGTAGCTTTTGTTGTTTTAGTAATATCATTTTTTGCCGGGTATCAATCGCATGCACAACGGTACCCTGCTGTTTTTGACCCTACAACGGTAGCATTTAACGGTACTAATGGGTTTGTTGTTCCAGGATTAGATGCAGCTAATAAATTGGGGAACGAAGACGTACAGTTTATTGGGGATATTAATAATGATGGTATTGAAGATTTTGCTATGGGGAACAGCAGTGAATCTGTAGGTGCATTAAGTTCAGCAGGAAAAACCTATATTATTTTTGGTTCTACCACCAGTTTTCCAACACCTTTCGACCTTACTACACTAGATGGTACCAATGGGTTTGTTGTGGAGGGGGCTGTTGCTAACGGACAGCGTGGTTCAACTATAGCCGGACTTGGAGATATAAATGGCGATGGAATAGATGATTTAATTATTGGCTCCAGAAATTCTGGTGTTGATGAAATAGTATTGTATGGCACTGCTACTTTTCCTGCTTTAATAACCGTTAATGATATTAATGGCACCAATGGTTTTTTAATTGACACCCCCGGAATCCGTCAGGTGGCTGCCTTAGGCGATGTAAATGGTGATTTAATTAACGATTTTATTATAGGAACACCCCATTGGTCAGGTCAATCTTGGGTTATTTTTGGGCGTTCCTCTAACTATCCTGCATTATTGGATGTTTCTTGGCTAAATGGCATTAATGGGTTTAGAATTAGTGATTTTGCAGGCTCTAGGCCTGCTTATTTTGTTGGTGGTGCTGGAGACATTAATAACGATAGCTATAACGATATACTTATTGGAAACTGGGCTTCTTCTTTTGATGCACCTGGAGAAATTAGTTATGTTTTATTTGGGAAAAACACCCCTTTTGATGTACTGGTAGATATTGAAGCCGTTGATGGCACCGATGGGTTTCTTATTGACAATCAAGGAAATGCATTTTTAACGTATGTTGGTCCCATAGGGGATATTAATGATGATGGCATAGATGATTGCTTTTCAGAAAACAACATCATACTTGGGTCATCAACTGCTTTCCCAGATAGCTTGTTTATGAGCGATTTAAATGGCTCTAACGGGTTTGTTTTAGATAATACCGTGCTAGGTGCTGCTTCTGTAGGAGATTTAAACTTAGATGGGATAGGCGATTTTATTGTGGCTTCCACCAGTGATCATTATGTTGTTTATGGAAAAACAGGTGGTTTTCCTGCTTTGTTTGATCCATCTACCTTGGATGGAACCAATGGGTTTCAAATCCCCAATGTTGCTAGTTCAGGTACTGGTGGTAGAACTATTGATGGAGGCAAAGATATAAATGGAGATGGATTTTCAGATTTTATATTTGGAGATCGGAATTTTGGAAGTACAGGGCGAGTCTATGTGGTATTTGGAGGCGATTTTGTTGCTCCTACCATTACCTGCCCAGCCAGCCAAGAGTTATGTGTCGGTGCAGTATTACCCGATTACACAGGTTTGGCCACCGCTACCGATACCGAAGACCCTAACCCTGCCATTACTCAAAGCCCCGTAGTAGGTGCTGCCTTTACCGATGGCATGGTCATTACCCTAACAGCTACCGATGCCAGTGGTAATTTTAGTAGTTGTACATTTATTGTTAACCAACTTGCCGATACAACCAACCCTGTTATTACCTGCCCCAGCAGCCAATCGCTTGCCTTTGGTGCTGCTATACCCGATTATACCAGCTTGGCAACGGCTACGGATAATTGTGGCGTAGCCCCTGCTGTTACACAAAGCCCAGTGGCTGGCACAGCCTTTGCCGATGGTATGACCATTACCCTTACGGCCACCGATGGCAGTGGAAACACAAGCAATTGTAATTTTATTATTAACAAGCTGCCAGATACTATTGTACCAGAGATTACTTGCCCTGGCAACCAGGAATTAACTTGCAACGATACTGTAATACCTGATTACACCAGCTTGGCAACTGCTACCGATACCGAAGACCCTAACCCCACTATTACTCAAAGCCCTGCCGTGGGGTCAGCTTTTACAGATGGCATGGCCATTACCCTAACAGCTACTGATGCCAGTGAAAATGCCAGTAGTTGCAATTTTACTGTAACTGAACTTCCAGCACCTTCCGTTGCAGCAAGTGCTACCGCAACTACGGTTTGTGCCGGAGAGGAAATTGCCCTTACAGCTTCAGGCAATGCCGAATCGTATATATGGGATAATGGGGTAACAGATGGTGTTGCTTTTGCACCTACTGCTACTACTACTTATACAGTTATAGGTACGGATATCAATAGCTGTGAAGCTACCGCACAAATAACTATAACTGTAAACCTTTTGCCAGAGCAACCAATAATATCTGTAGCCGAGAGTATGCTAATCTCAAGCAGTGCTGTAGGAAACCAGTGGTTTATGGATGGATCTGCTATTAGTGGAGCAGTTCAACAAAGCTATACTATTTCTACAGGTTCGGCCGTTTATACGGTTCAGGTAACCATTGATGACTGTGCTTCAGATATGTCAGACCCTGTTATTATAACCGGGTTAAACGAGTTAATTTCTAAAGAAACACTCAGTATTTGGCCAAACCCTGTTAGTAATCAAATTTTTGTAAAACTGATCAGTAATTCTACGGTTAACCGTTATTTAATCATTAATTCAATTGGTACAGTTGTTAAATCCGGTAAATTTAAAAAGACAGAGTTAGTGCAAAATTTTGATGTTATGCTATATGAATTAAGAAGTGGGATTTACACGATTCAAGTATTTGCCGATAAGGGCATAATTCAGGCAAAATTTATAAAATACTAAATAGTAGTACCGTTGTTTAAAAATAGTATTTTGCTTTCCCTACTCACGGTTTATAGTGATTTTTTACTATCACGGTTTATGGTGATGTATACCTTTAATATGACCTTTAGCTTTGTATAAATAACAAATACAAACTGCAAACGATAAGTCAATTAAATGTTTAACAATACCTTCATTAATGAAAAAAAAGTTTCAGAATTACCAATTAGTAGCTTTTGTTGTTTTAGTAATATCATTTTTTATCGGGCACCAAACGCACGCACAGCGATACCCCGCTGTTTTTGACCCTGCGACCATACCATTTAATGGAACCACCAATGGGTTTGTAATTCAAGGATTGCCACAAACAGCTTCTGATAATGGTAGTTTTAAATTGGGCAACGAAGTACAGTTTATCGGAGATATTAATAATGACGGCATTGAAGATATTGCGCTCGGAA
>JAKISE010000040.1 GCA_021648745.1 Cyclobacteriaceae bacterium | reverse complement strand
AAATGCCCTGGAGGCAAATTCGGTAGAAGTAGTGGCAAACAGCCCGTTCATACCCGAGGTATAAACGGATTTTAATAAATTGATGAACCTTGTTTCGGTATTAATATTGGCATGGTGTTCGATGCCAAACTGCTTAATAGTACGTACGGTATTCACCGATTCTACCAGTTGCGATTCCAACTCTGCGGCTCGCTCCATTAATTTACGCTGTACTTTTTTATTAAGGCGGTTAATAATAATATACACAATAAGATAAACAGGAATAATTAGTAGCATAATAAGTGCCAACTTCCAGTAGTAGGTAAACATAAGCACAAACGAAAACACCACAATAAACAAGTTAACGGCAAGGTTTATAGAAGCATCGTTTATAAAGGCCCTAATTTTTACCGCATCGTTTATACGAGAAATAATTTCGCCCACTCGCATGGTGTCAAAAAACTGCTGGGGTAGTTTTAGCAAGTGTTTATAATAACCTAGTATCAAACGGGCATCAATTTGTTGCCCTGTTTTAAGCATAAAAACAGTTTTCATACCACCAATTACTAGCTGAAAACCCAACAAAATAAGCATTACTATTGCCATTAAGTTGAGTAAGCTAGTATTACCCGTAGGTATTACATAGTCAATAATTTTTTGAAGAAATATAGAAGTTGATAAGCCAATAACGGTATATACCGCTGCCCCTACCAGTGACTGCACCATTACGCTTCGATGAGGTTTAAGCAAAAACCATAACCTTGCTATAATAGAAACCTTTTCACTTTTTTCCTCGAACGTTTCATTAGGTAATAAAAGCACCAGTACACCCGTCCATACTTTATCAAATTCTTCGTAGGTATACTTTTTAAGTTCTCCAAAAGCCGGATCCATCACTTCTATGTACTTGGAAGTAACTTTATAGATGACCACATAATGATGTAATACCTCTTTAACAATAATATGTGCGATTGCTGGTTTGGGTATTTTAGATAAACTATCCAGGCCCCCTTTTACTCCCTTGGCCTGAAAGTTTAATTTTTCAGCTGCTTCTAACAGTCCTTGCACATTGGTACCTCTCTTATCAGTAGATGCGTATTGCCTAATTCGAGAAACAGGTATACCCAATTTGTAATGAGCAGCTACTGAAGCCATACAAGCAGCACCACAATCGGTAATATCACGTTGTTTAATTTTTACACCTGCCATTTTCTATGCTTTTGCAGGGTTTAGCCAGTCATCCATTTTATCATATAATAATTGGTATAAACTTCGCTCAGTAATTTGTATGCGTCCTCCTATTGTCATTCCTTTTTTTTAGGTTACCCTTATAGCCATTTTTTAAGGCTAAGTAGTTTTTATCAAAACTGCATTTAATTCTAAAAACAGGCATTTTATTGATAATCAAAATATCATCTGAAATTTCAATAATTTTAGCATCCAACATCCCCCACTGGTTATAATTAAAGGCATCAACTTGTATTCTAAGTTCTTTACCCACTTGTACAAAGCCGATATCCGATGGCGAGATATACAATTCTGCAATCAGAGAAGAGTCAGGAGATATTTCTGCCAATTTTTGATTGGCATACACAAATCCACCAGTACGAAAACCACTATATTGTTGCACAACTCCAGAAATAGGAGCAGTTATAAAATAGCGTTGCCTCTCTTTATTTAATTGGTCAATTTTTGAAATTAATTGATCAACTTTCACTTGGTAGTTATATTCATCCATTTCCCATTGGGCTTTTTTCTCTTTTTTAGCCAAATCATAGCTACTTTTTGCTTGTCTATAAGCATAAGTCGTTTTTTCAAACTCTTTAGACGAAAGCACCTGACCATTAAAAAGTTTTTTATCTCGTTTATAATCAACTCTGGCTTTAGCAATTTGAATATTTATATTGCCAAGCCGTTGAATGAGCTCGTGAGCAGCACTGCGGTACACTTCAGTTTTCAAGCTATTTACTTGAAACGGTTTTGAAAAATTTGCATTAGACAAAAGTTCCAAATCGGACATATACAATAAGTTCTCAGCCCTTACCCTCTCGTTAAAGTCGATTTGTGTATCTACTAGTTCTGTATCAATAATGCTAAGAGTATCTCCTCTTGATACGATTGCATTTTCATAAATATGATTTACGTTAACTGCTCCTGTTACTGGAGCAAAAAGCAATGTTTTTGCAGACTTAGGGGTTAGAGCTCCCCTACTTTTTATGCTTAACTCAATGTATAAATAAGGCAAAATTGCAAATGCACTTATTATTGCCAATACTAGGACGCTATAAATCAACTTGCTTTTTACAGAAACCTTACTCAGGTAATATTCAGCAGTTGATTCAATTATTTCTTTAGGAAAAATAGGCATGTATAAGAAAAAATTACTTTATTACTTTATTACTTTATTACTTTATTACTTTATTACTTTATTACTTTAATACTTTAATATATACATTTGTTTATATATTTCAAAGTTGAGGATTAGTTTTAAATTGCACAATCCACCAAAAGGATGAAATTTGTCTCCTCCTTTTGGTGGAGAGGTTACCGATAGAAAGGTGGAGAGAGGAATAAATTTTTAAGCCAAAAACATTTTTATGACTCATATTGTAATTGCAGAAGACCAATTAGTTTTTTCGGAAGCACTGACGGCTTTATTGGCTGGTGTGGAGGGAATTGAAATTGTAAAATCAGTAGAAAATGGACAGGTTTTACTTGATTTTCTTACAACCGAAAAGGTTGATTTAGTATTGATGGACATTAAAATGCCTGTGCTTGATGGCATAAAAGCAACTAATCTAATAAAAGAGAAATATCCGTCTATAAAAGTACTTATTCTCTCTTTCCATATTAAAGAAATAGATGTGCTTAATGCAATGGAATCTGGAGCAGATGGATACCTTTCAAAAAATACCAACAAAATAGAAATTCTGGAGGCTATTAGCTGTCTCAAAGAAGGAAAACCCTATTATTCTCAAGAAGTTGTTAGGGTGCTTTCCAATATTCATTCCTTATCAAGAAATAAAGATATTATTAAATTATCTGCTCGTGAGAGTGAAATTTTAGAATTACTAACAAAAGGGTTTTCATCCAAGCAGATTGGTAAACAAATAGATTTAGCAGAGAGCACCATAAAAACGTATCGAAATGGTTTATTAGAAAAGTTTAAAGCCAATAATTCTGCTGATCTCACTCGAAAGGTGATGGAAGGCGGATATTTGTAAATCTAATAGAGGTTCCTGCCTAAAGGAGGCAGGCAGGCTTCAGGTGAAACCCTCAGAATAACTCGTAAAAGTAATATAATCTGGGTATAAGCACCACTGTCAAAGTTTTAAACTTTGACAGTGGTGGAAAAAAAGGGTGTGAAAGCTTAACTTTCACACCCTTTTTTTATTGATAATATAACAGGTTCCTGTCCACCAATTGGCGGGAATAACGTTCTTGCTTAAGCCTCTCCCATAGCACCTCCAAAATTCATTGGAAATTGGGGTGCCTCGTTCGATTGCTTAATTGGCCCGTGTGCCTGTTCGTATTTTTGAATGTTATCATTCAAAGCTCCAAGTAAGCGTTTGGCATGCTCAGGAGTAATTACTACTCTCGATTTCACCTTCGCTTTGGGTACACCTGGCATTAATCTAATAAAATCGATTACAAACTCACTGTTGGAGTGGGCAATCATGGCAAGGTTTGAATATACACCTTCTGCTACTTCTTCAGACAACTCAATGTTTATCTGGTTCGGATTCTTTTGTTTATTCTTTTCGTCTGCCATTTTATTCGCTTTCTGCTTTTACTCCTGCCTTATCGGCAGGCTGATCTTCCTCAGCTTCTTCAACAACTGCTGGAGCACTTAACGATTCTAATTCAGCTTTATTAGCCACAA
This sequence comes from Cyclobacteriaceae bacterium, assembly GCA_021648745.1. Classification (GTDB taxonomy): domain Bacteria; phylum Bacteroidota; class Bacteroidia; order Cytophagales; family Cyclobacteriaceae; genus JAKISE01. Next base: position 21,537 of record JAKISE010000040.1, on the reverse strand, counting down.
ACATATCGTCAAATACACGTTGCCCTGTACCAGCAGGAATTAAGTGACCTACAATTACATTTTCTTTCAAGCCATTTAAGGTATCTCGTTTACCTCTAATAGAAGCTTCGCTCAATACTTTAGTGGTTTCTTGGAAAGAAGCCGCTGAAATAAAGCTTTCGGTTCCTAATGAGGCTGCAGTAATACCTTGCAAGGTTGGTTTAGAAACTGCAGGTTGAGCCTGACGAGAAGCAACCAATTTGGCATCCTTTCTCTTCAATGAAGAGTTCTCATCTCTTAACTCACGAGAAGTAACTATTTGACCCGCTTTAAAGCTATTAGAATCACCAGCATCGGTAATAAAGAATTTATCAAGAATGGCATCATTTTCTTCTCTAAACTGGAATTTATTCACCAATGTATTAGCTAAGAAAATAGTATCACCAGAATCCAAGATCATTACTTTCTGCATCATTTGGCTCACGATTGACTCAATATGCTTATCGTTAATTTTTACACCTTGTAATCGATATACTTCTTGAATTTCGTTAACTATATAACGCTGAACCGCTGTAGGCCCTTCAATTGAAAGTATATCATTGGGTGTAATAGCACCATCAGAAAGTGGCGTGCCTGATTTTACAAAATCATTATCTTGCACCAAAATATGCTTAGAAAGAGATACTAAATATCTTTTCTTAATGCCATCTTTCGACTCGATAAAGATTTCTCTATTACCACGCTTGATACCTCCATAAGAAACAACACCATCAATTTCACTAACCACAGCAGGGTTAGATGGGTTACGTGCTTCAAATAATTCCGTTACTCTAGGAAGACCACCTGTAATATCACGTGATTTACCCATTGTTCTAGGAATTTTAGCCATTACCTGACCAGCTTTCAATTTATCTCCATCTCCTACAGCCAAGTGAGCTCCTACAGGAATGTTATATCCTTTAGAATCCTCCTTACCATTGATAATAATAGATGGGTTCTTGGTTTTATCTTTTGTATCAATAATTACTTTTTCTCTGTGACCAGTTTGCTCATCAGATTCTTCTTTAAAAGTAACGTTTTCAATGATAGACTCAAACTCAACTTTACCATCAAACTCACTTAAAAGAACTGCATTATAAGGATCCCAGAAACACATTTTGTCGCCTTTCTTAACTTTATCTCCTTCGTTAACAGTAATAAAAGAACCATAAGGAACGTGGTTGCTAATAATTACTTGTTTCGTTTTAGTGTCAATAATTTTTATTTCACCTGTACGACCCATAACCACATTTACTTTCTCACCATCAGCATTGGTAGTTTCAATGGTTCTAACTCCTTCGAACTCTAGCTTACCATCGAATTTAGCTGATATTTGAGCATCAACAGCAATGTTAGAAGCAGTACCACCTACGTGGAATGTTCTTAACGTAAGTTGAGTACCTGGCTCACCAATGGATTGCGCTGCAATTACACCAACTGCTTCGCCCATATTTACCATTTTACCGGTAGCGAGGTTACGTCCATAACATTTAGCACAACCACCACGCTTAGTTTCGCAGGTAAGCATTGATCGAATTTCAACTTCCTCAATACTTGTGTCTTCTATTTGCTTAGCAATTTTCTCTATAATTTCATCACCAGCACTAAGAATTAATTCTTCTGAAACAGGATCAAAAATATCGTGAACACTTACTCTACCAAGAATACGCTCAGATAATGACTCTACAACATCTTCATTGTCTTTTAATGCGGTAACAACCAAGCCTCTTAGGGTTCCGCAGTCCGCTTCATTAATTACAAGATCTTGAGAAACATCTACTAAACGCCTGGTTAGATAACCAGCATCTGCCGTTTTAAGTGCAGTATCGGCTAAACCTTTACGAGCACCATGAGTAGAAATAAAGTACTCAATTACATCCAACCCTTCTTTAAAGTTAGATAAAATTGGGTTTTCGATAATTGCACCTACAGAACCTGCAATGTTTTTCTGAGGTTTTGCCATTAGCCCCCTCATACCACCTAACTGACGAATTTGCTCTCTTGAACCCCTGGCTCCTGAGTGCATCATCATATAAATAGAGTTAAATCCTTGCTGATCTGCTTCTAACTGATCCATTAAGGTAGTTGTAAGCTGAGAGTTTATCCTTGTCCAGATATCAATTACTTGGTTATAACGCTCATTATCAGTAATAAGACCCATATAGTAGTTATTCCATACGGCATCTACTTCTTCTTTAGCTTGTGCAACAAGGCCTTCTTTTTCAACAGGCACCATTACATCATTAAGTCCCATAGACAATCCACCTTTATAAGCAGCCTGGAAACCTAAGGTTTTAATATCATCAAGGAAATTAGCTGTTCTTGCAGACCCTGAAATTTTATAAATAGTAGCAATGATTTTTTGCAGTTCTTTTTTAGAAAGAAGCTTATTGATATAACCAACTTCTTCTGGAACAAACTGATTAACCAATACTCTACCTGCAACAGTTTCAACTAATGCATCTTCAAGCTCACCAGTTTCATCGTTTCTAACCTGTGTTCTAAGTTTAATATAAGCGTTCTTAGAAAGAACGTTTTCATTTAACGCTATGATTACTTCATCCGCATTATAGAAAATCATACCTTCTCCTTTAACAGGAAATTCTTTGGTGGTTTTTCTACCCTTAGTAACATAGTATAAACCTAACACCATATCCTGCGATGGCACTGTTATAGGTGCACCGTTGGCTGGGTTTAGAATATTATGAGATGATAACATTAATAGAGAGGCTTCCAAAATAGCTTCGTGCCCTAAAGGAACGTGAACCGCCATTTGATCACCATCAAAATCAGCATTAAATGCAGTACATACTAATGGGTGTAATTGAATAGCTTTACCTTCAATTAATTTAGGCTGAAACGCCTGAATACCTAAACGGTGCAAGGTAGGAGCACGGTTTAACATCACAGGGTGTCCTTTTAATACATTTTCAAGAATATCCCAAATCACTGGGTCTTTTCTATCAACAATTTTCTTAGCTGATTTAACCGTTTTAACTATTCCTCTTTCAATTAGTTTTCTGATTACAAAAGGCTTGAATAGTTCTGCAGCCATTGCTTTAGGTAAACCACATTCATGGAGTTTTAATTCTGGACCTACTACAATTACAGAACGACCTGAATAATCTACCCTTTTACCTAATAAGTTCTGGCGAAAACGACCTTGCTTACCTTTAAGCATATCACTTAACGATTTCAGGGCTCTATTACCATCCGCTCTTACCGCATTTACTTTTCTTGAGTTATCAAAAAGAGAATCTACCGCTTCCTGAAGCATACGTTTCTCATTTCTAAGAATTACTTCCGGTGCTTTAATATCCATTAATCGCTTTAAACGATTATTACGAATGATTACTCTTCTGTAAAGATCGTTCAAATCTGATGTGGCAAATCTACCTCCATCTAATGGCACCAATGGACGTAATTCTGGTGGAATTACAGGAACCATTTTAATCACCATCCACTGTGGTTTATTTTCAATTCTGGTTTCAGAATCACGGAAACCTTCAACCACCTTTAATCTTTTTAATGCTTCTGCTTTACGCTGCTGAGAGGTATCGGTAGCAGCTTGTAAACGAAGGGCCGCAGCCATTTCGTTTAATTTTAATCTAGCAAGAAGCATTTCAACTCCTTCAGCACCCATTTTAGCTATAAACTTATTTGGGTCGTCATTATCTAATAATTGGTTTTCGCGAGGAAGCTTATCAAGGATATCTAAGAATTCATCTTCCGTAAGAAATTCTAAATATTCTATACCATCTTCCTCCTTAATACCTGGCTGAACTACTACATATCGTTCGTAGTAAATAATTTGATCCAACTTTTTTGTTGGTAAGCCTAAAAGGTAACCTATTTTATTAGGCAACGATTTAAAGTACCAAATATGCGCAACTGGAACAACCAATTCGATATGGCCCATTCGTTCTCTACGTACTTTTTTCTCTGTAACCTCTACACCGCAACGGTCACAAATAATACCTTTATAACGAATACGTTTGTATTTTCCGCAATGACACTCCCAGTCCTTAGTAGGCCCGAAAATACGCTCACAGAACAAACCACCCATTTCAGGTTTGTATGTACGGTAATTAATAGTTTCCGGTTGGGTAACTTCGCCATTTGAGTGCTCCAAAATTGATTCTGGAGACGCTAAACTTATGGTTACTGACGAAAAGTCGTTGTTTACTTTTTTATTTTTTCTGAATGACATATTCTTAAAATAAATTTTTTTGTTAAAACCAGGTAATTAATCTAAAGTTACTTCTAATGCAAGTCCTCTTAATTCGTGAATCAATACGTTGAATGATTCAGGAATATTTGGCTTCTGCATGTTTTCGCCTTTTACAATTGCTTCGTAGGCTTTTGCTCTACCAATAACATCATCAGACTTAATAGTGAGTATTTCTTGAAGCACGTGAGCAGCACCAAATGCTTCTAAGGCCCAAACTTCCATTTCACCAAATCGCTGACCACCAAACTGTGCTTTACCACCCAATGGTTGCTGTGTAATTAAAGAATAAGGCCCAATTGATCTTGCGTGCATCTTATCATCTACAAGGTGACCTAATTTAATCATATAAATTACACCAACTGTTACAGGTTGATCAAAACGATCTCCGCTTAAACCATCGTATAAATATGTACGGCCGTAATCAGGCAAACCAGCTTCTTTCAATTCTGCAGCTACTTCTTCCATAGAAGCTCCATCAAAAATTGGTGTAGCATACCTTCTATCTAATTTCATTCCGGCCCAACCTAATACAGTTTCGTAAATCTGTCCAAGGTTCATCCTCGAAGGTACACCTAAAGGATTTAAAACAATATCCACTGGAGTTCCATCTTCTAGGAAAGGCATGTCCTCGTCTCTTACAATTTTGGCAACAACACCTTTATTACCATGACGACCTGCCATTTTATCACCTACTTTAAGCTTACGTTTTTTAGCAATATAAACTTTAGCAAGTTTTACAATACCAGCAGGTAACTCATCACCCACTTCTAAAATAAATCTTTCTCTTTTAAATATCCCTGTTATTTCGTTACGCTTAGCTACATACGCTTTCACAATTTTAACAACCATTTGGTTGGTGTGGTCGTCTGTTGTCCAATCATCTAAAATAACATCAGAAATCAGATTTACTTCTTCAGGAATTGCATAAGTACTCTCATCTCTGTAAATATTTTTATCAGGGAAAAGATTAGCTTCGATATTTTTAGTAGCGAATTTAACGCCTTTACTAATTAGCTCATCGCCAAATTTATGACCAACAGCCTGTGAAGTTTTACCAGCTAAAAGTGTAGATAATTTTTCAATTACATCAGCTCTAACAGATGACAACTCTTGCCCGTACTTACTCTTTAAAAGTTCAACTTCTTTCTTCGCTTTTGCTCTAAGGTCTTTGTCCTTTTTACTTCTGGTAAACAGTTTAGTATCAATAACAACACCTCTTAAGGATGGTTTTGCTTTTAAAGAAGCATCCTTAACATCTCCTGCTTTATCACCGAAGATTGCTCTTAATAGTTTTTCTTCTGGAGTAGGATCGCTTTCTCCCTTAGGAGTAATTTTGCCAATTAGAATGTCACCTTCTTTTATTTCAGCTCCAATTCTAATAACTCCGTTCTCATCAAGGTGCTTAACAGCTTCTTCACTTACGTTAGGAATTTCAGAAGTTAATTCTTCTTCACCACGCTTAGTGTCTCTAACTTCCAAATCAAACTCATCGATGTGAATAGATGTGTAAATATCTTCACGCACAACACGTTCAGAAATAACAATCGCATCTTCAAAGTTGTATCCTTGCCAAGGCATAAATGCAACTTTCATATTTCTACCTAAAGCAAGTTCCCCTCCTTCAGTAGCATATCCTTCAGTTAATGCTTGTCCTCTTTTAACTTTTTCGCCTTTTTTAACTAAAGGTTTCATGTTAACGCAAGTATCTTGGTTAGTTCTTCTAAACTTAATTAAATCGTAGGTTCTAGAATCGCCATGGAAACTTGCCAATAGCTCATCGTCTGACATATCATAATGAACCAAAATCTTGTCAGCATCCACATATTCAACGGTTCCATCTCCTTCGGCCAATACCAAAGAACGAGAATCAAGAGCCACCCTAGTTTCAAGACCTGTACCCACAATTGGCGCTTCTGGTCTTAATAAAGGAACTGCTTGACGCATCATATTTGATCCCATCAAGGCACGGTTGGCATCATCGTGCTCCAAGAAAGGAATTAACGAAGCTGCTACCGACACAATTTGGTTAGGAGCAACATCCATAAACGACAGTTTGTCTGGCCCAACAATTGGGAAATCACCTTCGAAACGTGCTTTAATTCTATCGTTTATATATTTACCTTTATCATCAACAGGGGCATTTGCCTGTGCAATGTTATGTGTATCTTCATCTTCAGCTGTTAGGTAAGTAATGGTATCAGGAGTCATTCCTACTTTACCATTTTTATCTACCTGACGGTATGGAGTTTCAATAAAGCCCATCCCGTTCACTTTCGCATGCACACATAAAGAAGAAATCAAACCAATGTTTGGGCCTTCAGGAGTTTCAATGGTACATAAACGACCATAGTGGGTGTAATGAACATCTCGAACCTCAAAACCAGCTCTTTCTCTCGAAAGTCCACCAGGTCCTAATGCTGAAAGTCTTCTTTTGTGTGTAATCTCTGCTAATGGATTGGTTTGATCCATAAACTGAGATAATTGGTTAGTACCAAAGAATGAGTTAATAACAGAAGATAATGTACGAGCGTTGATTAATTCAACCGGCTTAAAATCTTCGTTATCTCTAACGTTCATTCGTTCTTTAATAGTACGAGCCATACGAGCAAGACCAACACCAAACTGCGTGTAAAGTTGCTCTCCAACTGTACGAACCCTTCTATTGCTTAAGTGATCAATATCATCAACGATTGCTTTTGAGTTAATTAACCCAATTAAGTACTGAATGATATGAATAATGTCGTCTTTAGTCAATACTCGACTCTTTTCTGACATATCAATTTTAAGCTTTCTATTGATCCTATAACGACCAACTTCGCCTAAATCATAACGCTTATCACTAAAGAATAAGTTGTTTATCAAATCACGTGCTGTTCCTTCATCAGGAGCTTCTGTGTTTCTTAACTGACGGTAGATAGTTTCAACCGCTTCTTTCTCTGTGTTAGAATTATCTTTAGCAAGTGTATTAAAGATGATGGTAAAATCTGTAACGTTTACATCATCTCTATGAAGGATTATTGATTTAGTACCAGACTCAATAATCAATTCAATATCACCTTCTTCGATGATATGATCTCTTTCTAATAATACTTCGTGACGATCGATAGAAACTACTTCACCAGTATCTTCATCTACGAAATCCTCGGTCCAAGTATTAAGAACCCTTGCAGCAAGTTTTCTACCAACTGATTTTTTAATGTTAGCCTTTTTAGCTTCAACCTCTTCAGATAGGCCAAAAAGATCTAATATATCTTTATCTGTACCCCATCCTATTGCACGCAATAAGGTGGTAATTGGAAATTTCTTTTTACGATCGATGTAAGCATACATTACGTTGTTTACATCCGTAGCAAATTCAATCCAAGATCCTTTAAAAGGAATAATTCTTGCAGAGTATAATTTAGTTCCATTTGTATGCTTGCTTTGAGCAAAGAATACACCTGGAGACCTGTGTAATTGAGAAACAATAACACGTTCAGCTCCGTTGATTACAAACGAACCTTTCCCTGTCATATAAGGAATGTTTCCTAAGAAAACTTCCTGCTCAATTGTTTCAAAATCTTCATTTTCGTCATCGTTACACGATAATCGCAATTTCGCTTTTAGCGGAACTGAATAGGTTAACCCTCTATCGATACACTCATCTACTGAATATTTTGGTGGATCTACCAAATAATCAACAAATTCTAATAAGAATATGTCGCGCGAATCTGAGATAGGAAAGTTGTCAGAAAATACTTTGAAAAGCCCTTCGTTTTCACGTTTTTCTGCGGGAGTTTCTAATTGAAAGAAATTCTGGAATGATTGTACTTGAATATCAAGAAAATCTGGATATTCGATAATTTTCTTAATGGAAGAAAAATTTATTCTTTCGGATTGAATTGCTTTTGCCAAAACTTTAGTTAGTTAAAGTTAAAATATGCAGGAACCCCTGCTAAATGGTTTTGTACTAATTCGTGTACAAACAGGAAAGACCCCTACACCGATTTACATCGAAATAGGGGCCCAATAAATTTAGGCCTTATATAAAGCCACCAAAGTTTACTTTAATTCAACTTCAGCTCCAGCCTCTTCTAATTGCTTTTTAAGCGCTTCAGCTTCGTCTTTAGAAACACCTTCTTTTACCGCTTTAGGTGCACTATCAACTACCGCCTTAGCTTCTTTAAGTCCAAGACCAGTTAATTCTTTTACAAGTTTAACGATTGCTAGTTTTGCTCCACCTGGTGCAACAAGAACAACATCGAAAGATGATTTTTCTTCCGCTGCTTCTTCACCACCACCGCCACCAGCTGCCATTACTGGTGCTGCTGCAGCTGCAGGCTCAATACCGTGCTCATCCTTAAGGATAGTAGCTAACTCGTTTACTTCTTTTACAGTTAGGTTAACTAACTGATCAGCGAATGCTTTTAAATCTGCCATTTTATCTTTTAATTTTTAAATATTCAACACTAATTTTCACGTTCAGACAATGTCTTAACCAATCCTGATAGTGTAGTTCCGCCACTTTGTAACGCAGAAACAACATTTTTAGCAGGAGATTGAAGAAGCCCGATAATTTCGCCAATAAGCTCATTTTTAGATTTAAGCTCACTCAGCATTTTTAGGTGTTCTTCGCCTATGAAAAGATCGGAATCAATGGAAGCTCCTTTCAACATAGGTTTGTCATCAGACATGCCTGATTTTCTGAAATCTCTAATCACTTTTGCAGGCATATTACCCACTTCTTTTGAAAATATAATTCCAGAAAAACCTTTTAATACTTTATCAAAAAACTCTGTATAATCTGTATCTAATTGCTCTAAGGCCTTTTGAATTAATGTGTTTTTATAAACGCCATATTCAACGCCTTTTTCAAAACATAACCTTCTAAAGGCATTTACCTGATCTACAGTTAAACCAGAAGCATCGGTAACATAGAAGAAATCATTTTCTTCAAACTTACCCGAGAGTTCTTTTACTACTTGTACTTTTTCTTCTTTAGTCATAACTATAAACCTTGAAGTGAATTTTTTTCTATTTTAATTCCAGCACTCATTGTGCTTGACATGCTTACGCTCTTAAAGTAAGTTCCTTTAGCAGATGCTGGCTTCAATTTAGAAATCATCTGAAGAACCTCTTCTGCATTTTCCTTTATCTTGCTCGCCTCAAAAGAAGCTTTACCAATACTTGCATGAATAATACCTGCTTTATCAACTTTAAAGTCTATTTTACCACTTTTAACCTCTTTTACTGCTTTAGCTACATCTAAAGTAACAGTGCCAGATTTCGGGTTAGGCATTAGGCCTCTTGGCCCTAACACTCTACCTAAACGACCCACTTTGGCCATTACTGTAGGCATTGTAATAATCACATCAATGTCAGTCCAACCCCCTTCAATTTTGGTAATATACTCATCAAGACCAACGTGGTCTGCACCGGCCTCTTTAGCTTCTTCCTCCTTATCAGGAGTACAAAGTACGAGCACCTTTAAATCTTTACCTGTACCGTGAGGTAGTGTTACTACCCCCCTAACCATTTGGTCGGCTTTACGAGGATCAACACCCAATCGGATATCTAAATCAATTGAGGCATCGAATTTAGTAAACGTAATATCCTTTACTAATTGTGCCGCATCTCCAATGTTGTATTCTTTTTCAGAATCAACTTTGTCAAGCAATGCTTTTTGATTTTTTGTTAACTTTCCCATCTTATTACTTTCTTAGTTAGCCCAAGGTGCAGTACCTGAAACTGTTATTCCCATACTTCTGGCCGTACCAGCCACCATTTTCATAGCCGATTCAATTGTAAACGCATTGAGATCTGCCATTTTGGTTTCTGCTATTCCTTTTATCTGATCCCAGGTTACAGAAGCAACTTTAATTCTATTGGATTCTGCTGAGCCCTTCTTTTTCTTTGCAGCCTCAAGCAACAAAACTGGAGCTGGAGGTGTTTTAATCACAAATTCGAAAGATTTATCTCCGTAAATTGTAATTAATACTGGCAACACTTGCCCCTGTTTTTCCTGAGTTCTTGCATTAAACTGCTTACAGAACTCCATTATATTAAGTCCCTTACTACCTAAAGCAGGGCCTACAGGTGGAGAAGGGTTTGCTGCGCCTCCTCTTATTTGTAATTTCAGATATCCACTAATCTCCTTAGCCATTTTCCTCTAATCTATTTTTTCAACTTGCATATAGTTAAGCTCAACTGGTGTATTTCTTCCAAAGATTTTCACCATTACATTAAGCTTCTTCTTTTCTTCAAAAACTTCTTCTACATTACCGGTAAATCCGCTGAAAGGACCATCCATCACTTTCACATTTTCACCAACTATATAAGGGTCGTTTAGTTGCTCTTCGTTGTCTTCAACTTCTTCAACTTTACCCATAATCCTGTCAATCTCACGTTTTCTAAGTGCAACAGGCACTTTAGATGTTCCGGCACCATCACCTAGGAACCCAATAACACCTGGTATTGAATTTACAACGTGGCCTGCTTCGCCATGCGTAAGGTCTGCTTCTACCAACACATACCCTGGAAAGAAATTACGCTCGCGCACTCTTTTCTTACCGTTTCTTATTTCATATACTTTTTCAGATGGAATTAACACCTGAGTAATATAATCTTCTAGCTTTTCTCGCTCCACTTCGGTTTCGAGGTAAAGCTTGATTTTTTTCTCTTTCCCGCTAACAACTCTTAATACGTACCATTTTAATTCTGCCATTTAAGTAAAATTAAAATGCGTTATAAAACCAAGACAAAGTGTTGTTAAACACATAATCGAACACACCAATTAGTAATGCGAAAATCATAGAAGCAACCAGTACTAGCACTGAGCTGTTTTGTAAATCCTTATATTTTGGCCAAGAAACTTTATCTCGCATTTCTACGACCGACTCTTTAATAAATGTGATCAACTTTTGCATCTTAATACAGTAGTTAAATGTTTTGCACGGGTGGAGAGACTCGAACTCCCAACCAACGGTTTTGGAGACCGCTACTCTACCAATTGAGCTACACCCGTCTGATGCATCACCCAAATTGGGAGTGCAAAAATACTATTTTTTTATTATAACACAAGTGCGTTTCAAAAAATTATGAAACGCACTTTGTGATTATTTTATTTTATCCTAATTAAAGGATCTCAGTAACTTGTCCTGAACCTACAGTTCTACCACCTTCACGGATAGCAAAACGCAAACCTTTTTCCATTGCTATTGCACTGTGTAACTCAACTTCAATAGTTACGTTATCACCAGGCATAACCATTTCAACTCCTTCAGGAAGCATAATTGTTCCTGTTACATCTGTTGTTCTAAAGTAGAACTGAGGACGGTATTTGTTGAAAAATGGAGTATGACGTCCACCTTCTTCTTTTGAAAGAACGTAAACTTCAGCTTTAAATTTAGCATGAGGGTTTACTGAACCAGGCTTACAGATAATCATTCCACGCTTGATATCAGTTTTCTCAATTCCTCTTAATAAAATACCAACGTTATCGCCAGCTTCTCCTCTATCAAGAATTTTACGGAACATCTCAACACCAGTTACAGTTGATTTAAGATTCTCAGCACCCATACCAATAATATCTACAGAATCACCAGTGTTGGTAACACCTCTTTCGATTCTACCAGTAGCCACAGTACCACGACCAGTAATAGAGAATACATCCTCTACAGGCATTAAGAAATCTTTGTCAATTGCACGTTTTGGAAGTGGAATATGCTCATCAACAGCATCCATTAATTCCATTATTTTATCAGACCACTCTTTTTCTCCATTAAGCGCACCTAGAGCTGATCCAGCAATTACAGGAATAGTATCACCAGGAAAATCGTACTCAGAAAGAAGCTCTCTGATTTCCATTTCTACTAATTCTAATAATTCTTCATCATCCACTAAATCTACTTTGTTCATAAAAACAACCAAAGCAGGAACACCTACCTGGCGAGATAAAAGGATATGCTCTCTAGTTTGAGGCATTGGACCATCAGTTGCAGCAACTACGATAATAGCACCGTCCATTTGGGCAGCACCTGTAACCATGTTTTTAACATAATCTGCGTGACCAGGACAATCTACGTGAGCGTAGTGTCTTTTTTCTGTCGCATACTCAATGTGCGAAGTATTAATTGTAATACCTCTTTCTTTTTCTTCTGGAGCGTTGTCGATTGCCGAGAAGTCCGTTGCATCCGCAAGTCCCTTATCTGACAATACTTTAGAAATCGCAGCAGTTAATGTAGTTTTACCGTGGTCAACGTGACCAATGGTACCTATATTAACGTGCGGTTTTGAACGATCAAAGGTTTCTTTAGCCATAATTGAAAATTCCTATTTAGTTAATATTTACGTTTCACAAATTTATTAAACACCAATAGAACAGAGTCGAAATTCGACCTGCCCCGAATGGCTACTTTTCAATAGCCTAGCAGTTAAACTGCTTATTTTAAAAACCACTAATTAGTAGTTTTTAAATGCTGACCTCACCCTAGTGCAAAAGCAATAGAGCCAATGAGGGGATTTGAACCCCTGACCTCTTCCTTACCAAGGAAGCACTCTACCCCTGAGCTACATCGGCAGTCAAGAATAAACCCTCTACTGAGGGTTATTGAGCGGGAGACGAGGTTCGAACTCGCGACCTACAGCTTGGAAGGCTGTCGCTCTACCAGCTGAGCTACTCCCGCTTGCATTGAAATACTGGTGTATTATTTCAACGGTTGCTCTCCTTCGCTAAAGCTATGGAGAACGAGCCCTCTTGCCACAGCTACAGAGAACAGTGGGGGGAGTAGGATTCGAACCTACGAAGTCGTAGACAACGGATTTACAGTCCGTCCCAGTTGGCCGCTTTGGTATCCCCCCTTTTTATCAGGTACATTAATAAAATGAACATCCAAACTCGGTAATTATTACCCCATTTTACAAGGTGGTTCCGAATTCGGGATTGCAAAAATAGACCCTTTTTATTTTTATTCAAACATTTCAAAAAAAGATTTTGCAATCATTTCAATTATTCGCAAAAACAACCATTACAAATCGATTATCAAGGTTTATCTTTCTTAAAAAAATCTTCCATTTCCTTATTTGCTTTGTCAGTGGTAGAATACTTTGGCGAAAGAGAAGGTTGACCAGGGAAATCTTGCATATGCAACGTTTGAGTAGGGAAGGCAAATTGGACTCCTAGCTTATGTGCCAATTTTAATATTGATAAGATAACCTCGTGCCTACAATTTAATTCTTCTGCCCAAGTAGGAACGGCAAAGAAAATATAAAATTTAACATCTAATGAGTGACTGTTCATTTCATTCATATAAATGTGAAAATTATCTTTCCAAGTTTTCGGATGCTCTAGAACGATTTTTCTGAGACCATCAATAAATATTTCAAGTAATTCGGGAGGTGTATCGTAAGTAACGGCTAGTTGCGTGGTAAACCTACGATATGAGCGTAACCCGTGGTTATCTATAACCGCATCTGCCAATTTACCATTGGGTACATAAATAAGTGAATTTGAAAACGTGCGTATTCGTGTTGATCTTATGCCAACTTCTTCTACAGTACCGTCAATACCTGCGGCTGTTATCCATTGGCCTACTTGAAAAGGCTTATCAATAAAAATCATTAGAGAACCGAAGAAGTTTTTAATCGTATCTTGGGCAGCCAATGCAAAGGCAATACCACCAATAGAGAGGGTAGCTAAAAGAGGAACGAGCTGCACATTTAAGTTGGCAAGCACGTAAACTCCTCCTATTATGATGACAAACGTTTTAGCGATTTTTCTAAATAATGGAACTAGCTGATCATCTAAAGAAGAGTCCGTTTTGTGTGCCAGTTTCTCAAAGTAGAGTGCAAAAATATCAGTTATTTTATAGGCCGCCATAGTTCCAAAGAGTGGAATTAACCCTGAAAACGCTAATGATAAGTAATGAGAAACTTTAACCGGTAACTGTAAGATTGGTAAAAACATAATTACAATGGCAAAGGCTACCATTAAACTTAATGGCCTCACCACTGGTCTAATGTAAGTTGTAGCTAAATCTTTCCTGCCAAATCGAAATAATATGCGAGTAATTATATAATGTGCTACCCAGAATAGCCCTTTGTTGAACACAAAACTTATAATTACAAGCAGTAAAATGGCTATGTACTGCCATGCCATTAAGCCCATGTATTTGGTTTGATCGCTAGGCAGATAAATTAACAACCTATCTGAACCGAAAGGGTATGCCTTTTCAAATAGTTCAGGAATCTTCTCTACGGTTTCTTTAGATAGGTACCAGCGATCTCCAATCTTTTCAAGGTAAAGCTCTGCAAACCTTGGGGTAATCACATATTCATGAGCATCCAAATGTAATGTATCTATATAATCTGGGTCATCTGGTATCTCTCCCGCATCAATTAAAATACCTTTTCCTTCAGAAAACCTCTTTAGCTTTAAAATGAGATCTATACGCTCTTGCCGGTGAGTCTTATGTTTGTAGTATATCACTTGTTGAGCCACATCTGGACGCCAATACTCTTCAGACATGTATTTAGACAACCCTAGAATTAAACTCCGGGGCGAAGAAAGATCTAACCGAATTTTGGGAAGGGTATCTTTATTCTTAGCATTAGTTTGGGTCTCCTTTGGCTTTTCATTCTCAGCAATTTTCTCCTTTGGCTTGATAGTGCTTATTTTAACTTTTTTTAAGCCTAGGTTGGCTAAAAGAGCAGGAATATTATCTATTGTTCGTTTAGAAATCAACCATTTACCCCCTTGATTTTCAAGAGCTATGTCTGGTGCAATTACAAATAATGCTACCCCACTATGATTTACATAATTAATAGAATCTGGTATAGAATCCAGTTCCCATTGATAGCCGATTGCATCTAAAATTTCTCTAACCTCCTGTATGTATTGCTTTCTTTTTTTTCCTAGCAAAATGGATTTTGAAGAAATCAGTAAAGATGCTTTGCTTAAATCAGCATTTTCGGAAGATGTGTATTTTTCTAAATGAGCAACTGATGACCTTGGTGTGGCGAACTCATTTTGAAAAGCATTTGTATAAACGGTTGCGATTAGCAGCAAGCCTACAGTTAAAAATGCTGTTTTAAAGTTGATGGTATAAAATGGTTTCATAACTATATTTTAATCGATAGTTTGGATGACGTTAGAAGTAAATCTTCTTTAGTTCAATTGTGTTTTCATGAGCTAAGTATAAATGGCAAGCATTTTCATTACCAATATACACTATTGAAATTGGAAATTCAGAAATCAAAGGTAAGAGATTTAGTAGTTCTCCTGTTTGATTGTACAAATAGATATTTTCATTAGATTTAACAACAAACAGTTTTCTATCAGATCCAAAATTATAATATTGCACTTGTCGTTCAGATATTCCTGGAAAATCTTTTTCAAAAAGCACATCTCCATCAACAGAAACTATAGCTAACCTATTTAAATCGTTTCTAACATACACATAATCTTTGCCTTGGCTTTCTTCTATTAGTTCAAATTTTGACTGATCCGATTCTTTGAAAAGTTGGTTACGAGATAACATCTTCCCAGCCATAGTAAAAGGAATAACCAGCCCGTCCTCTGAGACAGTTGTAAACTGAGTATCATCAAAACTTTCTCCTATGCTTACAAAGAACTTATTCGAAATATTTACACCAATATCCAAAGGAAAATCTTCCATCTCCTCTCCTCTCCTATTTGTTAAGTGAACTTCGCCTTTGGCCAAAGGAATTAGAATCCTGTCTTTGCCCCTAACTCTAATATGGATAATATCTTTACCAAAGTTTGACCCAAACTCATTTGGAGCCCAACCTTCAAGGTTCTTTCCATGTTTGTCGTACATTCTTAAATTTCCAAAATGATCACTAATTAATATTCGGTAGTTTTTAGACCTGTCGTAATCAATTAAATAAACCTTATTAATAGCATAATTAAATCTCATAGGATACCCCTCTACAGAGTTTCCTTTTCTATCGATCAGAAATAATGTACTATCCGAATGAACTAAATATTGCAGTTTGCTATTTTTATAAAAGTCGATTTGATACATCTCACCTTTCAGAGCTACTCCTAAAGAATCTGACCATAGCACATCGCCATTGGCTCCAATAAGCACTAAATTGGTTAAAGAATCTTGTACCAGTATCTCTCTTTGACCCGTTTTATGATTTTTAACAACTTTTGGTTTAATTGCCACCCTATTTGCCAATTGAATGGTTGACACATCGAACACTCTTTTTTCTGCAATTACCTGAGGAACAGGAGCGTAATTTATGTGGAAATTGGCATAATATCTATTATCAAGATTTGAAATTTGAAAAGCCAACATGTTAAACTCTTTAAGAGTTGAAGCATTTGCATTAGTCCATTTTTTTAATGGCCCGTTCAACTTATCATACTGCAAATTCCAACTGTATTCTAAATTTGTAACATAAGTATAATTTGCTTCGGTTAAGGCATTTTTAAAGAACGAATTCATTCGAACTGATTTACTCCAAACCAATTCGTTTTCTACCTGAACCAGCCAGTTTCTTAAGGTTTCGGCTGTATTGGCAACCACCAAGTGGTTATTAAAGATTAGGTAGTAGGTGCTACTAAACCCTTCGAAACCAAAATATGTATGTAGAATAGACTCATTATCTATTAGTCTAATCTCTTGTCCTGCATAATTTTCTATATATAGGCTATCTGATGTTTGTGTAATCTGCTTTTCTGCAATTTTATTAAGGTGGTTATACAAGCCTGCTACATCAGCAATTTCGGCTATAAATAACTTGTTAAGGTGGTTATCATCTACCGATTGAAGTGTAAGATGAGCCAGCTCATTTGTAAGAAATTTTACAAATTTCGCTCCTTGCTCATGATCCAGCATTTTGGTTTTATGAAGCCTTACCCAATTGGAATACCATTTATTTAAATCTGTTGTGCCAAAATGCTCAATAATAGCTGTATTTTTTGGTATAAGTTTCCTTAAATTAAACTCAACTGCTTGTTGGTTTTTAAAAGTTGAGACCAACGATAAGCTACCGTTATCGTAGGCAAACCCACTAGCAAACAAACCTTTATCACTCAAGGTAATATCGAAAAAAATAGAGCCAGCCAACGATGTTGACCCATCAAGCCTGTTCTTTACATTTAGAAAGCTATTGGCAAAAAGGGAAACTTCGGTGCCATTAATATATAAATTACCATCGTCTGTGGCAAAACTAGGATTGCCACTAAGCGAAGGGTAACTTCTTATGAAATTTTCTTTAAATTCATTTTTTATATTACGAACAACATCTTCAACCAAAAAAGCCTCAGTGCTAAATACTAACGTGTTTTTATATACGATATATGATATGTTGGTATCGTTTAGGGCCAGTTCATAAATAGTTTGAGCCTGATATACTCTCTGGCTCCGTTTCAACTTCTTATGCTTCTCAAGGTTAACCAAAAAATTTAAGTACAAAGTATGCCCACTTGTTCCTAAAGGAATAAAATAAGTAAGCCCATACGTTTGCTGAGAAGTTACATGAGCTGAAATTATAGCATTATGATTATTAAATAATGATGAAAGCTGCCCATTGCCTCCACTTAAAGTATCTATTAATTGAAGCGTTTCATTAATTTGATTTATTTCTTTAATGTTAGAAACACTATTCCAAAGGTCAGATTCAGTCACATTATTCCAAGTGGTAATTAAAGAATTACTTTCGTAAACAATAGCCGCATTTGAGGTAACCAAGTCCCAATTATTAAATTCTTTTTTTCTTGTAGCATAGCTAAAAACAAAATAGCAGGCCACTAAAAAAATTACCCCAACAAAAATTAACTCTGGTTTTTTCACCCTTTGCATTTCTTTTACTTCTCAAAAATAGAACACTAGTATGTAGCGTCTCTAAAAAAACACACCTAAATTAAAGCTGATTCTTATGGAGATCTTTTCATTTTTTTCTAACCGGCTGATTCTCAGGCATCAACTCATAGTGAGAAAACGAACATTTCCTGCCAGCCGTCAGGCACAGCATCCATAATACCTCATTTTGTAAAAAAAGACTGTTTTCTTAGAGACATAATGTAAGAACGAATTTTGCTTTTGGAAATTTGTATAATTGCTAGCAGAGCATAAAATAATAGGCAATGAAAGGGAAAGATTTTAGTTTTCAATCGAAGGATAATCTAAAACTGCATGGTTTTAAATGGCAAGTAGATCAACCGATTGCTATCATCTGCTTAGTACATGGTATGGGCGAACATATTAAAAGATATGACCATCTTGCCCACGCATTTAGTCTAAAAGGAATTTCAGTTTGGGGGTTAGACCTCAGAGGCCATGGAAGTTCTGAGGGTAAACGCGGCCATACACCCTCTGTCGATTATATGTTTGACGATATTGAATTGCTTTTAATTTTGATTAGAAAACAGCACCCTGATGTACCAATTATTATATATGGACATAGCATGGGAGGAAATTTAGCTCTTAACTTTTTATTACATCGCAATTCAAAAGAAATTTCGTTTGGAGTAATTACATCTCCATGGTTAAGGCTCACCAACCCACCTAAAGAATTTCAATTAATGCTTGCCAAGTTTGGAGCAAGGTTTTTGCCTTGGTTAGCACAACCCAACGGGCTTGATGTTAAAGACATATCTAGTGTAAAAGAAGAGCAAGAAGCATACGCCAACGACACACTTAACCACGATAGAATAACCGCGGGGCTTTTTATGGAAATAGATAAAATGGGTGCGAAAGCTATTAAGATGGCCAACACACTAAAAACTCTCATACTCTTAGCCCATGGAACGGCAGATAATATTACATCACCTAAAGCATCAGAGGCATTTGCAAAAGAGGCCCCAACTGACAAAGTGGAATTAAAATTTTGGAACGGCCTGCGCCACGAAACCCATAATGAGCATAATAAAGAAGAGGTGATTAGGTTTTATGTGAATTGGGCGGTTGAGCGGCTTAAGAAAATATAAAGAAAGAGCCCCCTTATGGAGGCTCTAATTAAAGAAACGACCACTTCTATTTCGACTTTTTCTTGATTAGCTTATCCACTTTATCTTTTTGGCTTTTAATCAATTTTTGCACTATTTCTTGATCCGAAGGAGGGTTAATAATAGCCTTAAGGTGTTGAATTATATATAGTTCATTTGTATTGGCTCCAACAGAAGTTTTTGAATACGTACCCCAACTTTTAGGAGAAGCAGTTACATATTTTAGTTTTTCTGGCTTATCTTGTTCAGCCGCCATAATAATTACTTCAGAATCAACCACCATTAAAGCTTTAAATTCTCTTTTTCCCGACTCCTCATTAGTTACATAAAATGCATTATACCAGGGCGTTAAGTCATAAAAAACAATTATTTTATACTTGGTTGACCACCAATCATCCATTTTATTGTATTTGCCTTCTTTTACTGGTATTAGAGAATAATCAATGGGTTCAAATACATCTACCCCAAATCCACTATTTAACTGTTTAGCTGTTGTTTCAGCCAAAACATCTATTCCTTCAAGCGGTCCATAAGTACCAGCTACGCGTACTTTTTTAATTCCCTCTCCAAAATCTTTTGGATTAACCACTAAGTTTTTACACCTTACCAATACACCTACTTTGTTGCCATCGGCCTTAATTCTATTCAAGCGATCTATAAATGATTCTTTTTTTACTCTTACTTCTGGTTTTTCCGATGCAATACTTGCAACAGCAGTAGTGGGGCGGCCTTCAAACTTAATCTGCTTGGGTGCATAATAAGCGGTATCATATGCAGCAAACATGGCAACTTCAGCAGCACTTTGAACATGCTGTGCAACAGGGACTTTATAGGTTGCCTCCATCGGGTAATAAGTAATCGCCCCCGGGTTTTGCTCATCATACCATTTATTATAATATTCAAACATCAGGTCGTAATAAAACAGGGTGTTTAACACATTTTTCTTATACCCTTTTTCCTTATTTCTAATTTTGTTTGAAAGGTCCTCATAATCGCTTACTGCATTTGCTAAGTTTTCTCTACCGCCCACAGACACGGGTTCATCCAATTTATAGGTAGAATAGGCATATGACCAAAAAGCACCAACATCTTCTGCACGTGCTTCAATCCGGTAACCAAGTTTCTCCGATGAGTCTGAAATTGTATCAATAACAAGCATTTTGGATGCCTCCGTAAATTTAGGAAATCTAAGCCCTCTGATGGCTCCTTGATTAACATTTATCGCCCAGATTCTTTTGCCTTCAATAGTAATGGGGGTGTATAACCTACTATTTGCATAGAAAACACGTAATTCATCTTTAGGTATCTTCTCCAAATCTTCGTCTTTGGTAAGAGTTAATTTTAGTGGGCGATTGTTATCTGTCATTTGCTCAATAGGTTCAAATTCAAGCAAGCCTTCTCTTTTCTCTCCGCCTAATGTAATATACCAACCCGGAATTTTTTTGCCATGATTAGCTTTGGATTGTAATTCAATGATTTTAGATTCTTCTAAATCTCTTTTTTCGGCTTCCGCATTTTTCATCGAAACAAGTTTCATTCCAGTTGGTTGACCTTCTGAAAGCTCTAGGGACCTATTATTTTCTTCAACAATTTTGTCAAATGCATCTCCAGTCAAAATTGCATCGCCTAAGTACCAACTTACATCTGTTTGAATACAGTTTTGAAGTGTTATGATAAAGTCTCCATATTTGGTACTACAATGCAATAAGAGATCAGCAATTTTAATCGGGCTTTCTTCTATTATTTTAACCTCTACCTCACCCACAATAATGCCAATTCCTTGCGAGATTAAATTGGCCGCATCTATTTTAATGTTAGCTAAATTTTCCTCTATTCCACTTTCCACTTCTTTCTCTGACATTCCACTTTTTTCAGCTATATATTTACGAGCAGCTTCATCCGGCATCCATTTTCCGATTAGATCAGATGACATATAAAGGCGAATTTTTTTTGCAAATTTTTCTGCATCATAAGTTTTCTTCTGCTTTTGAGCAGACGCAGAAAGACTAATAATAAGTGAGAACACAGTTATAATTAGGGTGATTTTCTTTTTCATTTTAGTTGGATTAAATTTAAAATAAAGACACCCCCCGAAGGTAAAATAAAGAAAAATCACATACTAGGCGTTTTTTGTGAACGCACATGATTACTTTGTGAATGAACAGAATTTCTTTGTGAACGAAAATTTGGGCAAGGCAAAATTTGATTAAACCCGAATTATGCGATAGGGTTCGTGATGAGGCTTTAAGTCACAATAAATCAGGCAGTTTGGATTCGAAAGCATAGCACCGCTATGGTGAGAACACAAACAAAGCAAAGCGACTGATTTGAA
>JAKISE010000039.1 GCA_021648745.1 Cyclobacteriaceae bacterium | reverse complement strand
TCAAATCAGTCGCTTTGCTTTGTTTGTGTTCTCACCATAGCGGTGCTATGCTTTCGAATCCAAACTGCCTGATTTATTGTGACTTAAAGCCTCATCACGAACCCTATCGCATAATTCGGGTTAAACTTGAATTCTACATTTTAAATTAACCGCCACAGAAGTGAGTATTTACACATAAAATCAGTTCTAGTGCGCTAGCACTATAACGTCCGATTTTATGTTAAGCAAATTACGGTCAATAGCAATCCTAATCTTTTGTTGCTATAATTAATATTATGTCTCCGCTGCCTGCCTGCCGGACGCTCCGGGCTTCGCCTAAATAGTTCATGTACATCAATCTGCTCCACCTGAACATCTAAAGAAAATCTTCTGTACAATCTTTTGTTCCATAATTAGCCGTTATATTAAATCGAACTTTTGTGAGATTCACGAGGGCTTGTGCGGCATAGCCTGTGTGTATGAGTAAATAGGGTCTGGGGGCTAACGCATTTTCTAAGAAAAACTCGTTTTCTTAAAAAATTAGATACAAGGGTTTTGAATGGATTTAACTAAAACCCTTGCACTAGAAGAAGTATAAACAAGTTTAACGTTCAATGTGATAGGCTTTTAAGTGTTTTTCAGCAGACCCTAAATAGCCGCTTGCCAAACACATCCCTTCAGGGGAAATCTAGACAAAATAATGCTGCCACCCTAATGCCATCGCACACCCCGCTATTTTGCCGTGCCACCGCACCGTGACGGCTAAGCCTT
This sequence comes from Cyclobacteriaceae bacterium, assembly GCA_021648745.1. GTDB lineage: Bacteria > Bacteroidota > Bacteroidia > Cytophagales > Cyclobacteriaceae > JAKISE01. The sequence continues at coordinate 25,219 of JAKISE010000039.1, read as the reverse complement.
GTGTTTTTATTTAACATAATGTAAGAATGTACCAAATTAGACTAATTGAGGCAACATATTAGCCAATGAATACTTACTCAATGCAGGAATAGCTTTAGTAAATACCTTAATCTCCCAATTTGATAAGTGTTTAAACCTCTCCCCTTGCTCATTATCTATAAAAATGTAATCATCTGGCTTAGAGAGTACTTTAGACCCTATCTGATACAAATATTTTTTCTGCAGTAGCAAAATCTTCCAATGTATCAATTTCGGTCCATGACAAACCTGTAATATCAAGCGCATGAAAAGGAACATCCTTATCCATGAGATTTTCATAAGCGGCTTCATAATAATCTTGGTGATTATTGGGGTCTTTCATCATTTGAATGAGCGTCTCAAATAACAAAGTAGCCGTAGACGAACTTATCTTTTCAATACCAATGGACTCTCCTATTGCATCTTTTGGCAGTACCGTTTTACTGGCTTTAATAATCCTATTATCTTTATTTACAATAACTTTTATTTCTTCTGCATCAAGTTGTATGTTTTTATCTATGCACAAACAATTAGGCAAATCGCTTTTAAGTAAATTAGCCAGTATTGCTATATCAAAAACCACATCTGCATCAAATTTAATAAAGTCAGAGTTTCCTATTATTTTTTTTGTAAGCATTAACGAATACCCAGTATTGGTACTTTCATACAATGTATTAGTAATAAAATGGACCGTTAAGTGAGGAAAATTCTCTTTTACAAAAGTTTTAATTTGTTCTTTTAAATACCCAAGAACAATAACAACCTCATTAATTCCGCATGCTTGAATGTTGGTTAACATGCGTTCCATAATAGTAGTTTCGCCAATTTCAAGAAGGCTTTTGGGACAATTATCTGTTAATGGTCTAATCCTTGACCCTACTCCTGCTGCTAAAATTACTGCTTTAGTCATTTTGTTATATGTTCTTTATAATTTATTGGTATTTTACCTAAAGTGGGGCATTTTCTATAATTGATAGGTCTGTTATTCTTTATGTTTAGGCAGATTTATTATTTTCTCATTGGCTCCAAAAGTTGTTCAGTTGCGACATTAGTTTGATAGCCCCTCTCAAATAATCGCCATATAGCAATTAACGACTGACTAATTGCAAAAATCCAAAGTACCGCTTCAATTTCATTTAATAGGACGGCAACACTTGTAAAAACAACAAATTCGGCCTCATCAACCCAAAATATTGATCTGTTTTTCAACCAAAACAATTTGATTTTGCCTCCAAATGTTTCGGAAAGCTTTTTGTATTGCTCTCCTTTTTCTTTATAGAGTTCTTTTCTTTTAGTACTACATTTTGCAAGGTAGTTTGCATCCAAATTTATTTGGCTAAAAATTGTTTCTAATTTAATGTAATATCTAAAATTGAAACCGAAACAAGCGGTGAACCCAAGGTAAATGTACAGCACATCCTGCGTGTTTAGGTAGGCAGCATAAGCTAAGCACATTGTAATTATGTAAATTTTTAAAACATCTACCACCTTATCCAGGTAGTTACCAATGTTTGAAGATAGTTGCCTTGTTCTTGCAACTTGCCCGTCAAGACAATCGCCTACATAGGCTACAGGTAACAAAATAGCGGTATAAATTAAATGATAAGGAATGTCAATAAAAATCATTAAGCAGCCCAAAACATATAAGCCAAAAGAAACCAATGTTATCACATTCGGAGTAAGCCAGGTAAACTTTAAAGCAACAGGTAGGATAAAGTTGGCTACTTTAGGTAGGAATAAATCGCCCCAGTTGCTATAATATGGGGGCTCAATTACATTTTTCTGCTCTATAGCTTTATGACTCATTAGTTAGTAGGATAAAAGTAAATCTCTTTTTTTGTTTTCAATCTTAACAATGGATGGTTTTATTGCCAAACTTTGCAAAACCTCCTTCAGGGAAATTAAAAAGTAGTTAATATCCTCGAAGGATAAATCTCCAATATTTCCTACTTGAAATACTTTGTTTTTAAAGCATCCTTTTCCTTCATAAATAATAATCGATTTTTTTGCCAAAAGCAGTCTTAATTCTTTAACTGCCACATGTGATGGTATTTTAACCGTAGTTAAAATAGAACACATATTTTGCTGTGCAATTAAAAAATGCAAGCCTAAAGTCGTCATTCCTTTTCTTAGAAGATTTGCCTTGGTTAATAAGGAATTGTATCTATTTAACGCACCCTCAATTAAAATATTAGCTAACGTTTGTTCTAAAGCATAAAACAGTGGTACTGCAGGCGTGTTGGGTGTTTGTGTAAATTCGGTTATAAAACGATAAAATTTATAAAGGTTTAAGTATACCGTTTTTGCTGGGATTTTTTTTAACTCTTCAAATTCGCTTTTTTTGCCAACCACAAATGATAAGCCTGGGTATGAACCAATAGCTTTGGAGCTAGAGCTGGAACAAAAAGCAATATGATTGGCTTCCAGATTTATTGGTTCGGCTCCTGCGCTACTTACGCAGTCAACGATAAATTTCACATTTAAGCTTTTAAAAATGCTACCCAACGATTTCAAAGGGTTCAACATACCTGAGCTTGTTTCGTGGTGTACCATAGCAACCACTTCTATTTTATTTTCCAGTACATATTTTTCAATAGCACGTTCATCTAATAATTCGCCCCATGGGAATGAAAGATGGAATGTATTTTTATTATAAATGTTAGAAATTTCTAATAACCGTTCACCAAATTCACCATTGGATACTATAAGAAGTTTTTTATCTCCTACTACCGAGGAAAGAATTGACTCATTTGCTGATGTTCCTGATCCCGTAATTACAACAGCCCTGTAGTTATCCTTTTGTTTTATTTCGAAGAGTTGAAGAATCTTATTTTCTATGCTTAATAATAAGCGTTCAAAGTCTTTTTCCCTATGACAAATATCTTCGCGAGCAATTGCTTTTCTTACACTTTCTTCCACATTTACAGGGCCGGGTGTAAAAAGCAAATTCCTCTTGCTGCTTTGTATACTAATGAATTCATTCATATTTTTTTGCGACCAATCTAAACCCATTGTTTCTCAGCAAAGAATAATGATTGGCATTATTTTAGAAAATGTATTAACTGACTTCGAAACTATAAAACCTTAATCAGGTTATACTCTAAGTCCCATAAATTGACTTTTCTGGAATAATCACCGTATTTGGCAGTGTTTTGCCTTCTTTGATAACTTGGGAAAATTGTATCGGTGAAAAACTATTCGCTGAAAGGAATTGCAAAGATAGCTTTTTTATTTGAATTTGAATTTTTACCTCTTCGATGGCAAAAAACACACTGTTTTTTTTGTCTATAATTATGGTTAATATGAATCTTATCAGCGTGCCCTCATAATCATTTGCAAAAGCTACGGCAATCAAATGTGGTAAGGCTATCCTCTGTATACTATTGTAAAAACAAAAAAGGATGCCATTGCTATTCTTACGCACCAATTAAATTTGTAGATTATGTGCAATGATTAGAGAAATATTTAATTCCAATTAGCCGTACACATTTGCCATTCCCACTGGCCTCCCCTCCTGCCAAAAATGCCAAAAGAGCACTACCATACTGTAAGAAATAAAATTTGGGTAATAAAGAAAAGAAAACCCGCCCTAAAAACTTTTAATTGCTTTGCTTGCGCCTAAGATAGGTTGATTAACTTTTTCTAGAAATTCTAAAGCCAATTTATTTATTTTGGCCGGATATTCTTCCTGTATATAATGTTTGGCATCTAAGAGGTGGACATCAGAGTTTCCAAGGTTTTGATTTTAGTTCATACTTTAGCGCGGTTTGTCTTGCGATATAAATATTTTTTTCGCCAATTACTTCTTACTTTAAAAATTTAGAACCTGTAATTGCCAACAAAAAGTGATACAAAAGCTTGTATTTTATAAGTTTATGCTGACTTTAAACTACCACTTTTAGCAATAGAGCTATTACTAATCTATATCAATCAATCTGCGGAATCTGCGGGAGAGCAAACGTTTTTGGTCGAACATCAGTAATAGTAAAACATCTATTGTTTGCTTTTGCACCATACCATTTAACACAGAATTTGCTTTTTGCTTAGAATATAAAAATAAGATTGTTATCTTGTGAAATTATTATAAAAACCAACATTTTGTATGCAACTAATTATCCAAAACTTAACAAAAACTTACAAAAATGGTGTTAAAGCCATCGACAACCTTGACCTAGAAATAGGTGCTGGAATGTTCGGGCTTCTAGGCCCGAATGGGGCAGGTAAATCTTCGCTTATGCGAACCATTGCAACTCTGCAAAGTCCTGATTCTGGCACAATTACTTTTGGTGATATTAATGTGTTGGAAGATAAGATGGAACTACGCAAGTTGTTAGGTTATCTCCCTCAAACCTTTGGTGTTTACCCCAAAATGTCAGCAGAAGATTTATTAGATTACTTTGCAACACTTAAAGGAATTGGTTCTAAAACTGATCGAGCTAAAATTGTAAAAGAAGTATTAGAGATTACCAACCTATATGATGTACGTAAAAAATACGTTGCAGGCTACTCAGGTGGCATGAAGCAACGTTTTGGCATTGCACAGTTACTATTAAACTCCCCTAAATTAATAATTGTAGATGAACCCACAGCAGGCTTAGACCCAGCTGAACGAAATCGTTTTTTAAATGTACTACGTGAGGTAGGCACCAATTGTACGGTTATTTTTTCTACGCATATTGTAGATGATGTAAAAGAGCTTTGTAATAAAATGGCCATATTAAATGGGGGTAGAATATTAAAACACACTACCCCCCAAGAAGCCACTAAAGAGATTGAAGGGCAAATATGGACTAAAGTGATTGAGCGTGACGATTTGGAATCTCATGAAGCCAGTTTCAACGTGCTTTCCTCCAATTATAACCCCGATAACACCTTAAACATACGAGTGCACTCTTTAAATAAACCTAACGAAGGCGCTATGGCAGAAGGTTTTATATCAGCTCCTCCGCAATTAGATGATGTGTATTTTATTGCTTTAAAGGCGGACCAAGCCGTTGAAGCCTAATCATTAACCAATTCATCTAACACAACACTATGTTTCTTACTATATTTAAACAAGAGCTGAAGTACTGGTTTAAACAACCAAGCTTTTATATTTATTTAGGCATTTTCTTTTTCCTTGCCCTCTTTATTGCAGCTAGTGCAGCCGGAGCATTCGATTTTTTAACTACGACTACAGGGTCTTCAAAAATCGTAAACTCCCCTATTGCCATTAATGCATTTATTAACGGTATCACGGTTTTTATATTTTTCCTTTTCCCGTCCATAATAGGAGCTTCTATTTATAGGGATTTTAAGAGTGAAATGCATACTATTTTATACTCCTATCCTTTTACCAAAGCAGATTATTTACTAGCTAAATTTTTTAGCTCAATTCTAATAGTCCTCATTATAGTATTTTCTGTGAGTCTGGCTATGATGATTGGTTATAGGCTGCCTGGCACTAATGAAGATATTGTAGGCGGCTTAAACCTAATGGCTTACCTCCAAGCTTACACCGTTTATATTATTCCTAATATTTTATTATTTGGCGCTATTGTATTTGCTGTTGTAACGTTTTCAAGAAATATAGCAGCGGGGTTTATCACAGTTGTATTATTTATGTTAGTACAAGGCATCGTAGAAAATCTGCTGGCGGATTCTGATTATAGATACATTTCTGCATTATTAGACCCATTTGGCGGTGGTGCTGCTAATTTTTACACAAAATATTGGACGGTTGCCGAGCAAAACGAGCAGCTACTACCTGTTAAGGGAGTTATCTTATATAACAGATTACTATGGCTTGGGGGCTCTTCTCTTATCTTCGGTTTCGTTTATAAGTTTTTTACATTCTCCCAAAATGCGATTTCGTTTAGTTTTAGAAAAACAAAAGGAGAGCGTAGTACCAAGCAGAACTTTGGTGGAATTACTCGGGTAATTTTACCAAAGGTTAATTTTAATTTCACCTTTCTTCAACACCTTAAAACTACTTGGAGACTATCAAATGTTGATTTTAAATATATTGTTACCAGTTGGCCATTCTTAAGCATAGTGCTGGTTGGGCTTATGTTTATTTTAATAACGGCTTTGGTTCTTGGTGAAATTTTTGGTACGAAAACCTTACCGGTTACCTGGCAAATCCTCCTTATCCCAGGCAATAGTTTCTCACTCTTTATTAACATCACCACCTTTTTATATGCAGGAATGCTTGTGCATAGGGGCAATATTGCTAGAGTGGATCATTTAATAGATGTTACTCCTATTCCTAACTGGGCTTTATTAGTATCAAAATTAATAGCATTATTAAAAATGCAATTGGTATTACTATTGGTAATTCTAATTGGAGGAATATTGATACAAGTATATAATGGCTATTATAAATTTGAAATTGGCCATTATCTATTTGAGCTCTATGGGCTTAAATTCATTCACTTTGTAGTTTGGGCCCTAATGGCCTTATTTATACAAACCTTAATTAGAAATCCATATTTGGGTTTATTTGTGTTGCTTGTGATTTCAATTGGCATTCCATTTTTATCTCAAATAGGCATTGAGCAATCTGTGTTCAAATATAACCAAGGGACAGGTTATGCTTACTCCGATATGAATGGGTACGGAAGCTCAATAACCAATTACTTAGTGTATAAATCTTATTGGATTTTAGCAGGTAGTACACTTTTAATAATTGCCGGTTTATTTTGGGTGCGAGGTGTACCCCACTCAGTTAAAGAAAGACTACAAATTGCTAAATCACGATTTAAAGGAGCTTCATTAGTTGGTTTTACGGTATTCTTTATTGCGTTCCTTTCCCTAGGGTTTAGAATTTATTACGAGAATAATTTCTTAAACGAGCGCATATCCAGCAACGAGCAAGAGAAACAGCAAGTAGAGTGGGAAAAGAAGTATAAGCGTTATGAACATGCCATTCAACCAAGAATAATAGCGGTAAAAACCAATGTAAACATTTACCCCAAGAAGCTCAACTTTGATGCCGATGGAACGTATTTAATGGTAAATAAATCAAGCAAAGCCATTGATAGTATTTTTCTGAATCATAATGACTACCCAAGTACGTTTGAATTTAGCAAGCCAACAAGTTTAGTGATGGAAGACTCCGTTTATAATTTTGATATTTATCAATTAAGGAAACCTTTAAATCCCGGTGATAGTTTGATTTTAACTTTTACAGTTCATAATAAGGCCAATACATTTTTAAGAAAGCATTCACCGGTTATAGGCAATGGTACCTTTATAAATAACATGGAACTATTTCCTTCACTAGGGTATTCAAGTGGTGGAGAAATGAAGGACGATGAAACTCGTAAAAAGTATGATTTGCCTAAAAATGCATTAAAACCTCCACCTTCCGACACTACTGCACTAGGCAATACCTACATTGCTAATGATGCTGATTGGGTTAATTTTGAGGCAACTGTAAGTACTTCTGAAGACCAAATTGCCATAGCACCGGGCTATTTGCAAAAAGAATGGGTTGAGAATGGCCGAAGGTATTTCCATTATAAAATGGATAGTAAAATCCTAAACTTTTATGCGTTCAATTCAGCTCGGTATGAGGTAGTTAAGGATAAGTGGAATGATGTTAATTTAGAGATTTATTATCATAAAGGGCATGAATATAATCTAGATCGATTTTTTAAAGGCATTAAGGCTTCATTGGATTATAATTCAACATATTTCTCTCCTTACCAGCACCGTCAAGTTAGGATTATTGAGTTTCCAAGAACAAGCGGTGGTGGTGCACAATCATTTCCTAATACCATTCCCTTTTCGGAAGGAATTGGGTTTATTGCCGATGTGGATGATAGTAAAGAAGGAGGCGTAGATTACCCTTTCGCAATTACTGTGCATGAAGTTGCGCACCAATGGTGGGCGCACCAAGTAATTGGTGCTGATGTGCTGGGTGCTACAATGCTATCAGAGAGCCTATCTGAATATGTATCATTAAAAGTGCTGGAACACCAACATGGTGCTGGTAAAATGCGTAAGTTCTTAAAAGATGCGCTTGATAAATATTTACTACAGAGAACAACAGAGTCCAAGAGAGAAAATGCCTTAATGTATAATGATGGACAAGGCTATATTAGATATCAAAAAGGATCGCTGGTATTTTATGCCTTAAGCGACTATATAGGTGAGGACAGTTTAAATATGGCATTAAAACGATATATCAATAAAGTTAGATTTCAAGAACCTCCATACACCACTACCATCGAAATGGTAGATTATATTAGAGAAGTCACCCCAGACTCCTTGCAGTATGTAATTAAAGATATGTTTGAGACTATTACCCTCTATAAAAACCGAATTGTGGAAGTTAGCTCAACAGAGCTAGATAATGGAAAATATCAGGTTGATATTGAGTTTAATGTGAGCAAATACCGGAATAACGAAAAAGGAAAGCGGTATTTTGCTGAAGATGGAGCTGATTCCATTTCGTATAAGACCGAAAAAATGAGAAAGCCTGAATACTCCGTGCTCCTTGCCGATTACATTGACATTGGCATATTTGGGGAAAAAGAGGATAAAGATGGAGGAAAGGAAGAGATTGAACTCTACCTTAAAAAGCATAAGATCACCGAAATCAATAATAAAATAACCATTATCGTAGATCAAAAGCCCACAGAGGTTGGAATTGATCCTTATAATAAGTTGATTGATACTAATTCGGATGATAACCGAAGAGAGATATGATTACAGGTGAGTATTTAGTAGTATATCTTTATCAAGTAGTTGGTAACAATTATAGAAAATGAGTAGAAAATCGAAAATTATTCGTACTTGGAAAGGCTGCACTACAATTGAAAATACACCTATACGTGAAGAATTGCTCATCAATGAGGTATTTTCGACTATAAAAAAGAAAGGAGTGTCTGGATTAGAAAAAGTTAGTATTACTATAAAAAATAGAAAAGATGAGGTAGATTTTTTTAAATCCTTCAATTTGATTCACTTGATGCCGTAAAGAGTTTTGCCAATGAAAATTATGAAAGAGCCTATGTTCCTGAAAATGCTGAGCATTATGAATTGAGAGAAGAACTATTACTATAAACCTATCAACCTGAGTTCGGGATAAGGAATTGCTTATGGATGATGTTCCAAGTTAGCCCTATCCCAATTCCCAGAAACGGCAGCAGCCTTGTAGGTAGATTCTAAAAAGTCGCTTACCATTTTTTCTGGGTTGTCAGATTTTTGCACATCTTCGTAATTGAGAAAAAACTCATCCATATCATTATCATAATACGCTTGTTTTGGACGTGCCGTTTGGGCCGAAAATGCCTTTGGAGTTGGATAGCAATAGGCATAGAACGCAGGTCGCGGAAATGCCTTTGAACCCGGCCAGAAACCAACACTGCTCACTTCGTGAGAATACGCTTCTTGCATAACTTTTTTAGGCATATTGGGTGTATTCCCGGTGTGAAGGGGCGCCTCTTTACCAGAAAACCTTGTTAGTGCTAGGTCAAATCCACCCCAAAATAAGTGCACTGGGCTAGTTTTGCCGATAAAATTACTCCTAAACTTAGTAAAGGCTTCATTCGATTTTAACAAGGCTAACCAAAGAGACTCTACCGCTTCTTTATTATAAGACTTATTTATTTCATTCTGTTTAAAAGGAATCGCAGACTCCAATTCATTTGGTGCTTGATGAATTTCTACATCTATCCCCACTATTCTTAGTTTTTTAAATAATTCAGTATAAAAGCTAGCCACTGATCTTGGGTATAAATCCATTGATTCTTGGTGCTTATTAGAGCAAATAATCAATAGTTTGTGATTTATAAAATCAAAATCTATCTGAAAAATCCTCCCTTGGTAAGGAATGCTTTGTGTAGAAAACCCATTTGCAGTAATATAAAGAGTAGTGTGCCAGGAGTGATTTTGCCAAGGCATTGTCTTAAGCCTGATTTTACCTACAATTTGAATCCATTGGTGTAGCGTTTCTAAGGTGTCACCCAAGATGTTAAAATCAAGGATTGGCCAATTTTTATCGATTTTCATAATAATTACTTAGTTGAATTATTATACAAGTTAGCAAGTTTTAATGAATTCATTAAAACTTGCAAGGTTGATAACATAAGAACTATAGTTACCCCATTACTTATAGACTTTAATCAGATAACCTTTTATACTTGTCTTCTGCAGTTAAACCTCCTAATACCTCAATATTAATTCCATCAGAAATGCCCGTTTCTAATATGCGCTTTTCAAACACTTGATCGGCCAGCATAATTTCAACATAGGGTTTTTCATCCTCATCAAACTGGATGTCACTTTCTTTTACAGCAAGCACCTGTTGTTTAGTTTCCAATACAATATCAGCATTGGCCGAATAGCCTGCACGTAAAAAATTATCGGACCTCAAGCTCACCGAAGCCTTTATTTCAAACTGTATTGCTCCCTGATCCTCAACTCCTTTAGGAGATATGTACTCAAGTTCAGCGTCAAAAGAAACTGTATCCAAGGCACCTACTGTTAATGACAACTTCATACCTTCTATTAGCTTGCCAACTTCAGCTTCGTCCACCTTTCCTTCAAATATCATTTCGGTCATATTGGCAATAGAAGCAATGGTGGTGCCATCGTTAAAGGTGTTAGACTCTATTACAAAGGCTCCCTCCTTTACTGGAATATCTAATAACATACCAGAACTAGTAGCCCTTACAATGTTTGAAGACATTCCTTCGTTCTTTGAAGCACCCTCTTTGATTAACTGCATATTATTTTCAGCTGCCTCTACTTCTTGTCGTGCCAGATTATAGGTAAGTAAAAATTGGTTATAATTAAACTCAGAAATTACCTTCTGCTCATAGAGTTCACGTTGCCGTTGCAGCTCTAATTCAGCATTTTTAAAATTAATTGCAGCCATTTTTATACGTACATCAGCATTATTCAAGGCAACCACATTCGGTATAATTTTTACTTTAGCAATTTTATCCCCTGCTTTCACATGGTTTCCTGCCTCTAAATACAGTGTTTCGATTACACCTGAAACCTGTGATTTTACTTCAATCTCTTTTCGAGGTACAATTGAGCCGGTTGCCACAGTTTTACGTTCAATATCGGTTTTAAAAGGCGAGTTTGTTTCATAAATAACTGGTGGTTCCTCCGATTTTTGATAGAGGTAATAGCCGGTGCCTGCAAAACTGCCTACGCCTATGATAACAGCTAAGATGATAAAGAATTTTTTCATAATTTAGAGTTGATTTATGCCCGAGGGCTTTTGAGTTGTTGTTAATGAATTAATGATATAATGAGAGAATGGTTCAATGGTTGGATGATATAATGATTGAATAAAAACATCTTAGTGATTAACTATAAGTTGATGATTTTGCTTTTGAAGCTATCTTTAAAATTTCATTAATTTCTACTAGGAGACGGTTTAGTTCTTCAACATTAATAGTCAAAGATGCTTCTTTAATAATTTCAAGCCAATATTCAGATTCATCAGCCTCTTCCACAACAATACATATTTTGCTAAAAAACTCTTTTTTAGATCTTGCTCTACAAGCTGCCCGATAATTTGCTCCAGTTGATGTGGCAGATTTTACAAGTTGATAGGTAATCACAGAGGTTGCTTTACTCGGCTTAAGAAAATCGCAAAAATGAATAACGTCAACTGCAAACTTCCTTGTGCGTTTCTTCATCTCTTCAATAAATTCCTCTTTTTCAGTCATTGTATGAAAATTTATTTTTTAATACGTTTTGCTTTAATTCTATCATTGTCCCATTCTATCATTGTCCCATTCTATCATTCATTACTCTACCCTTATAGCCTCAATAGGACTAACAGATGCGGCCTTTTTAGCAGGTAAAATGCCGGCCAAAGCGCCTCCCACAATTAGAAGCCCTAATGCACCAGCAGCTACTTTAATGTCAACTTCTGGAGGCCCCATAAAGCCGTCATCAGGTACTACACCTGCTAGAAACTCTATAATTGCCACACCAATTACGAGTGCCACGTATCCACCAATGGCAGTTAAAAAGATAGATTCTTGTATAATTAATGATATTATGGAACCGGGGGTTGCGCCCAATGCCTTGCGAATACCAATTTCTTTGGTCCGCTCCTTTACAATAATGAGCATAATATTACTTACTCCAATTACTCCAGCCAATAATGTACTTATGCCCACAAACCAGGTAAATACATTTATACCAGTAAATAAGCCAGATATCTCAGCAAATTCTTCTTCTAAATTATTGCTGCCAATGGCGTCTAAATCCAGAGGATGAATACTATGCCGCTTAATAAGATTGGCAATAATGGCTTCTTCCACCTCCGATACTTTATAGCCAGGTTTTACAGAATAGGCATACCAACCTACCCTATTGCCATAATTAAAGGCTTTTTGAAATGTAGTAAAAGGCAGATAAATAGTTTGCGTATCCCTATCTGCTTGCTCTCCTGTTCTTCTAGAATCAAATAGCCCCACTACTAAGAAGTTAATTCCATTTACTTTAATGTATTTACCTGTAGGGTCTTCATCTTCAAACAAAACATCCTTTATATTTCGACCAATAACGGCCACTTTTCGTTCATCGGATATATCCTTATCGTTAATAAACCTACCTGCAGCAATGTCAACTAATTGAATTTTACTATACCCAGGAAAATCGCCATACACCGAAAAACTACCAGTTTTATTATTGTAAATCACATTATTGCCTGCACCACGAAGCCTGTTTCTTGGTGCTAGATAAGATAATCCATTGATTTTTTTTCTGAGAATTTCTGTATCTTCATTCGTGAAAGTTACGTTTCTTCCAGGTCGAAAACCTGCATAAGATATGGTAGTTCTTTCCGACCAAAAGAATCCGCTATTGGTAGCCCAAGCTGAAAAATCTCGTTCTACTCCATTTTGTAGCCCTTTACCAGCACCAAGCAAAATAATAATCATAAATATGCCCCAACCAATACCAAAAACGGTTAAAAAAGTCCTGAGCTTATTCTTGCTTATGGTAATAAATATTTCTTGCCACTTATCTAAGTCAAACATATTTTATTTGTTTAGTTGGTGAGGGCTAAGGGCTTGAAGACCGAAGTCGGAAGTAGTTAATTGTTGGTTTACAAACATCATTTAATATTTCTTTTAAAGCCGATCATTATATTAAATGAATATTCATAAAATGTGTCGAATTGAGTATTAGTAATGTACTTTCTGTTTTTCGCTTTGTGCAAGAAGTAACAACTTCAGCTAAAGAGCGGATGGCATACCCCATAAATCTCTTAAATTCAGCATTTGATTGATCTATAGAGCCTTCTGAAATATTAAGAGCAATTGAATCTGAGGCTCTCATAATCTGAGAAGTTAGATTATACATTTCTTCTTTCGGGAAATTACGGGTCAGCTTCAATATATCCTCAGCTAACCCCATTCCTTTTTGCCAAATAATTAAATTTTCGAATTTAAACTTCATGCTTTTTCACTTCTAACTTCCGACTCCTGTCTTCTCACTTCAAACATATTTTATTCATTCGTCTTTTAGTGCTTCAATAGGTTCTACTTTGGCAGCCTTGCGAGCAGGAAAATACCCTGCCAAACTGCCGAATACGGCTAAAACTAGGGTTGCTATAACGGCTCCTTTCAAGCTCACTTCAGGTCTTTTAAAGAAATCCATAGGAAAACTAAAACTTTCCATCATTGCGGAGAGCGATCCGGAATCAATAAATATAAAGCCAGCGACCAGCCCCACATAACCTGCTGTTAACGTTATAAACATGCTTTCTTGTAAAAACAGGCCTATAATAGAGTTTGGAGTTGCTCCTAAGGCCTTCCTTACCCCTACTTCTTTGGTACGCTCCTTTACTACTATAAGCATAATATTGCTTACCCCAACAACACCTGCAATGAGCGTAAACACTCCTACAATAAATAAAAAGAAGCGAATGCCTGCAAACAAGTTCATAAAGCGCATAAAATTGACTACACCATTAAAAATACGAACTGCTTTTTTATCTGTTGGGTCAAAATTATGCTTCCCACTTAAGTAACTAATAATATCAGCTTCAAGCATTTTTGATTCCACCTCAGTGGCATTGGCTGCAGTAACAATCAAATTATGAATTTTATTACCACCCCCATAGGCAATTTGAGCTGTGCTGATAGGTATGTAAATTACCTTTTGCTCAAACTCATTGCCTTCATCTTTAAATGTACCAACCACTTTATATTGAATGCCATTTACATCAATGTATGTTCCAATAGGATTCACTCTGCCAAATAGCACTTCTACTACTTTTTCACCAATAACAGTTACTTTACGCCTTTCCTTAATGTCGGTATCGTTTAGGTATCGCCCACTTGTTATCAGCGTTTTTTCAATGTATTTATGATCGGGATGACAAGATCGTACATTAAAGAATGACAAATTATCTTTATACCGAACGGTAAATTCACCCGGCACGTAATACCTGCCAGTAATGTACTCTATGCCGTCCAGCTTTTTAATTGCCTCATAATCTTGATTGGTAAACTGAATTCGTTTGCCAGGCTTAATCCCTTTATAGGGCTTACTTGTTTCCCCAGCCCTTATCCAAAGTGAATTGGTGGCATCATCATTAAATTGAAACTCAACCCCGTGCTGAAAACCACTACCAAATCCCATTAAAATAATAAGGATGAAGATTCCCCAGGCCACATTAAAGGCAGTTATAAACGAACGAAGCTTGTTTTGCTTCATCGTAAAGAAAATCTCTTGCCACTTATCTATATCAAACATGTTGGACTTGCTTTATAGTTAAGTTCAAAGTCTGAAGTTCGGAGTTCGGAGTTACTTTCAATACTTTTGTTTTAATCGATGTATTTAATGTTTTCATTTTAACTTTCAATACTTCCAACTTCCAACTCTGAACTTTTCATTATCTCGTCCACCACAAAACCATCCTTTAATACAATGTTTCGTTTGGTCATAGCAGCAATATCATGCTCGTGGGTAACCACTACAATGGTTTTGCCTGCATCGTTTACCCTTTTGAAAATCTCCATAACATCGTAAGATGTTTTTGTATCAAGTGCTCCTGTAGGTTCATCAGCCAATATAACTTTAGGGTCTGAGATAAGTGCCCGAGCAATAGCTACACGCTGTTTTTGTCCACCAGACAGCTCGCTAGGCATATGAGTAGCCCAATCTTTGAGACCTACCATATCTAAATATTCCAAGGCAATATCGTTTCGCTTTCTACGGCTCACTTTCTGATAGTAAAGAGGTAATGCTACGTTTTCAGTAGCATTTTTAAAGGCAAGAAGATTAAACGACTGAAAAACAAAACCTAGAAACCTATTTCGATAATAGGCAGCTTTTTTCTCCGATAAATTCTTAATTAGTGTATCTGCTAGAAAATAATTTCCATCATCATACTTATCTAAAATACCAAGAATGTTTAATAGAGTAGATTTACCAGACCCGGAAGAGCCCATAATGGATACAAACTCACCTTTATCAATAGTGATGTCCAATCCTTTTAAAACGTGAAGCTTTTGCTTACCTAATCCATAGGACTTCTGGATTCCTTCGAGTTTTATCATAGATGTTGCGAGTTGAGTTGACCATTTTGAGTTGTTGCTATAAATATACGGATGATTCTCAATATGGTTTGATTATTTGTTACAAACGGAACATATCCCCTATTTAGGGTGACAGGAAGGGTTATATAATAAGGGGCAACATCTTAAGTAGGGAGAGTTAACGCCTTCTCTTCATCTTTTTCATCTGAGCAATTGTTGCGATCAGGATGATCCGTCATATGCATATTATAGGCATTCATCTTTTTTTGGCCGGCACTCATACCTTGAGCAACTTGAGAATAGTAAGACTAATAAAAGGGCCGCAAGAATAGTTTTCATGTTTAAAAAAATTATAGACATAGCGCTAACCAATCTTAATTCTTCAAATAAAATGAGTTTCCCACTTTTATAAACTACGTGTTAATGCTTCAACTCACCGCTTTTTTAACACTAGAAACCTGAGTTCGGGATAAGGAATAGTTGTCAGAAAAAAATAGTAGGTGAGGTTTTGAAACTAAAAAACGAAGATATAATGGATTATTTTCAAAAGATTGCTAGACATTTTCCCTTTGGGCTTTAGCGAAACTTCTCGAAACTGCCTCATATTTTCTCGAATTAACCCGTTAGTCCTTCAAAAATATGCGTTGGTTATGAAATTTTCGCTTAAAGCTAACAACATTCCTTATACCTCTCAGGTTAGAAGGAATTTATTATTGTTTAAACACTAGACAAACTATCTTTAACCTATGACTTCTACCATACTCAGCATTCGCCCCTTGGGGTTTCAATGGGAAACCAAAGATCCTTTTTTATTTTGTGCCCACCATGAAGATCATTACCCAGAAGGAAATGAACAACTTGGACCAAAGGCATCCTTAGAAGGAAGAGCAATTGGGCAGGATTTTACACTGAAAGATGGCTGGAGAATGTACCACGGAAGTAAAGTGCCTGGTTTCCCAGCTCACCCACATAGAGGCTTTGAAACCGTAACTTATGTGCGAACTGGGCTGATCGACCATTCCGATTCTCTAGGTGCCACAGGCCGTTTTGGCAATGGAGATGTGCAATGGATGACTGCCGGAAGAGGTGTACAACATTCAGAAATGTTTCCGCTGTTGAACCAAGATAAACCCAATTCGTTTGAGCTTTTTCAAATATGGCTGAACCTACCAAAGGCAAGTAAATTTGTAGAAGCCCATTACAAAATGCTCTGGAGTGAAGATATTCCGCTTATTACCGAAAAAGATAGTAATGGAAACACGGTAGAATTATCCATTATAGCTGGTCGTTATAAAACTACTTCAGCCATCCCTCCTGCTCCTAACTCTTGGGCGGCTAATGAAGCAAATGAAGTTGTCATTTGGACCATTAAATTGGCACCTAATGCCGAATGGACAATGCCCGCAAGTAAAACTGAGGTAAACCGTTCTTTATATTATTACGAAGGAGACAATCTAACTTTAAATGATAAAACTATCGATCAATCCAATGCTATTGATTTGGTATCCAGTCAAGAAGTGATTCTAAAAAATGGAAACACTGAATCTAACCTATTACTATTGCAAGGAAAGCCAATTAATGAACCTGTGGCCAAATACGGTCCGTTTGTAATGAATACGCAAGCTGAAATAGCACAGACTATGGATGACTACCAACGCACTCAATTTGGTGGTTGGCCTTGGCCCAGCCTCGAACAAGTGAATGAAAGAGAGAAAGGTAGGTTTGCCAAATATGCCGATGGCACGGAGGATGCTAGGGCTAATTTCTGAACTGTATATATTTTAAGCTAATCTTAAGGCTAGGTTCTACAAATTCTAATTGTTATTATTGATTTTTGCACTATGCAATTATTGATTGTAGAAGATGAACCTGGCATCGCTAATTTCTTAAAGCAAGGATTAGAGGAAGAATTCTATACTGTTGATTTGGCCGAAGATGGTCAACTAGGCTTAGATATGGCGCTTAGCAATAAATATGACTTATTATTATTGGATTGGGTAATGCCAAAATTAAGCGGCATCGATTTAATGATAGCGTTTAGAGCTACCAACAAAACAACTCCTATTATATTTTTAACTGCTAAAGATACCCTTGAAGAAACCATTTTGGCACTAAAGCAAGGAGCCAACGACTACATTAAAAAACCTTTCCACTTTGAAGAAATATTAGAACGAATTAAGGTACAATTAAGACCAAAGTTGCGTACTGACGAAAGAATAAACCTTGGCAATATTTCATTAAACAGTAGCAATAGACAGGTTTTTAAAGAAGATACAGAAGTACACCTCACCCAAAAAGAATTTGATTTATTAGAGTATCTTATTAAAAATAAAGGGGTAATCTGCAAGCGAACCGACATTATTAAAGAGGTATGGGATATTCATTTTGAGTATAACACAGGTGTAATAGATGTTTATATAAACTCTCTTAGAAAAAAACTCGATTTACAAAAAGAAGAAGACTACATTCAAACGGTAAGAGGAGTTGGTTATATTGCCAAAGAAGTATGAATATATCCTTTAAAAATCGTATTGCACTAAATTATATGGTGGCTACGGCCATAATGATTGCGGTAGTATTCATTATCATTTTAGTAATTGTAAAAACAACAGTAATCTACAACCTAGATAAAAACTTAACTTTTGAAGCCAAAAAACACCGAGGCGAGCTTATCATCCATAACGATAGTGTTCATTTTGTTAACATATTGGAATGGACCGAAAGAGAGCACCGTGAAGTTGAATTTAACCCTGTGTTTATTCAAATTGTTAATTTAGAAGGCTTATTGATGGATAAATCTCCCAACTTGAAAGAGGACTCCCTCCTATTTAGAGCAGGAAGTGGCAACCCAAAAAGTAGCATTATAATAAAGGGAGGTGCATTACGCCAAATCCAAATTCCTATAAAGGAGCACGATGAGGTAATTGGTTATATGCTTGCTGCTGTATCTATGGAAGAGGCCAAAATGGTAATGAAAAATCTTCAAAACGTGTTGTTAATACTCTACCCTGTTGTGTTAATTGCATTATTTGGAGTAGCTCGCTATTTGGCAGGTAGAAGCATTAAACCTATACAAAAAATAACAAATACAGCGAATCATATTACCCGAAACAACTTAAATGAGCGGATTGAGTTACCCAAAAATAAAGATGAGCTTTACACCCTAACGGCTTCTATAAACGAATTATTGCAGCGAATGCAAGATGCACTAGAACGTGAAAAACAGTTTACCTCTGATGCCTCTCACGAACTCAGAACCCCATTATCAGTACTAATAGGCACCTTAGAAGTCCTAATCAGAAAACCAAGAACCGAAGCAGAATACAAGGAAAAGATTACCTATAGCATTGCTGAAATAAATCGAATGTCAGAGACGGTAGATCAGTTGCTGATGCTAGCCCGAACAGACAACCCTAGTAGATTGGTTGAAACCCATCAAATTGAACCTATTGCGATAATTGATGCCGTTTTGATACGTCATAAAGAACAAATTAAACACCATTCGTTAAAAATTGATGTAATGGCTGCCGATGAAATTCAATTAATAAGCAACCCTTATTACTTAGATTTAATTTTTGATAACCTCTTATCCAATGCCATTAAGTATTCTCATCAAAATGGTAGTATTCAAATATCATTTTCGAAGTCGGTAGCTGGCATTAAATGCACCATCGCAGACCAAGGTATAGGTATTGCTAATGAAGATATCAGTCAAATTTATAATCCTTTTTTTCGATCAAACCCATTAACTAACAAAAGGGTTAAAGGCAATGGGCTTGGGCTTTCCATTGTTAAAAAGGCCTGTGATTCGTTAGGTGTACACATTAAAATTGATAGCAAAATTGAAGAAGGCACACAAATTAGTCTCTTATTTCCATTACTTATAAATCCCTAATTATTAAAATCTTAAGGATATCTTAAGAGTGTTTTTTCGAGTTAAAAAAGCAACTATTCTACTTTTGTAAAACATTATTAAAGCACATTTAAATGTTAGAGCGAATTATAGGTTATAGTATCCAACATAAGCTAATTGTATTTCTATTTACGGCAGGAATCATTGGCTTGGGCATATATTCGTTAACGCAACTTCCTATAGGTGCTGTGCCCGATATTACCAATAATCAGGTGCAGGTAATTACCACCTCCAGAAACTTGGCTACCGAAGACGTAGAAAAATACCTTACCTACCCTGTAGAGCTAGAAATGGCCAACCTGCCAGGTGTTAAAGAAATTCGTTCGGTTTCAAAATTTGGACTCTCGGTTGTTACCATTGTTTTTGAAGACAAAATGGGCACCTACCTGCCCCGCCAACTAATTGCCGAAAAGCTAAAAACAGCCGAGGAAAACATCCCAAAAGGTTTTGGAACTCCTTTTATGGGACCCGTTACCACCGGATTGGGCGAAATTTATCAATATATTTTAGATGTAAAACCTGCGTATAAAGATAATTACTCCACGGCAGATTTACGAACCATTCAAGATTGGGTTGTAAGAAGGCAACTCTCTGGAATAAAAGGAGTGGTTGAAGTAAATACGTGGGGCGGTCATTTAAAACAATATGAAGTAGCTATTAATCCCGAGTATCTTAGAGCCATTCAAATATCGTTATCAGAAGTGTATGAGGCACTTAAAAAAAACAATAACGTTGCAGGTGGTGGCTATATTGAAAAAACGAATGAGAGCTTTTTTATTAGAGGTGAAGGACTCATAAACTCATTAGAAGATATTCGCAACATTGTTGTTACCATTAGAGATGGCTCTCCTATTTATATAAGAGATGTTGCCAAGGTAGGATTTGGAACGGCCACTCGTTTTGGAGCCATTACTGCCAATGGCGAAGGCGAAAAAGTGCTTGGTCAGGTAATGATGCTTAAGGATGCAAACTCTAAAGCCACGATAGATCGTGTGAGGCTACGTGTTAAAGAAATTCAAAAGACCCTACCCCCAGGCATCTTTATAAACGGCTTTTTAGACCGAAGCACCCTGATTGAAAAAACCACATTAACCATTGCAGAAAATCTAATATCAGGTTTTCTGATTGTTATATTTATTGTAGTTCTACTTTTGGGCAATCTACGCTCTGGCTTAGTGGTAGCCTCCGTAATTCCAATATCCTTATTATTTGCTATTTCGTTAATGTACCTCTTTGGGGTTGACGCCAACCTAATGAGCCTAGGGGCTATTGATTTCGGAATTATTATAGATGGTGCTGTGATTATTGTCGAATTTATTGCCTTTAAAATTACTGCCGATAGGTCTAAAATTTTGGCTTTGCCTAAAATTGAAAGACAGGATTTTATAGATAAAATTACTTATGAAGGTACTACCAAAATGATGCGGTCTGCTGTATTTGGGCAGATTATTATTATTTTGGTATTTATACCTATCCTATCTTTAACAGGCGTAGAGGGCAAAATGTTTAAGCCCATGGCATTGGTTTTTGTATTTGCGCTAACAGGTACTATGATACTTGGCTTTACCTACGTACCCGTAGTTTCCTCCTTATTTATTACCCCAACTAACACTACTAAAAGAACCATTTCTAAACGATTAATGGGTTGGTTAGAGAAATTATATGAACCCTCCATTATTTGGGCATTACAAAGTAAAAAATTAATTGTTTCTGTTGCTATAGCTCTTTTAATAGGCACAGGTATATTATTTAGTAAAATGGGAGGCGAATTTGTTCCTACCTTAGACGAAGGCGATTTTGTGATTCAGCCCGTACTAAAAACAGGCACATCTTTGCAAAAAACCATTGAAACAACCACTAAAATTGAGCAAATTTTAAAACGCTTTCCAGAAGTAAAAGATGTAGTAACCAGAATAGGTGCTGCCGAAGTGCCCACCGACCCCATGTCGATGGAAGAAAGCGATGTAATTATTACCCTAATACCTAAAGGCGAATGGGTTACTGCAAGTTCTAAAGATGAATTGGCCGACCACTTTAAAAAAGCATTGCAAGAAATACCCGGCATTGACTACGAGTTTACACAGCCTATTGAAATGCGCTTTAATGAACTAATTACCGGAGTAAGAGCCGACCTTGCCATTAAAATATTTGGCGAAGATTTAGATTTATTACATACAAAAGCAATAGAAATAGAAAACCTTATTAAAGAAGTTCCGGGCGCATCTGATATAATTGTAGAAAAAGTGAGTGGTTTGCCACAAATGAGTGTCGTATATAATCGTCAAAAAATTGCAAAATATGGACTCAATGTTGCTGACCTAAATAAAGTTATTAGTATGGGGTTTTCAGGCCTGCCTGCCGGAAAAGTGTTTGAAGGCGAAAAGCAATTTGATTTAGTAATTCGCTACGAGAATGATTTCCGAAAAAACATCCAAAACTTAGAAGAATCTACTATTCAATTGCCCAATGGCACTTATCTTCCTCTAAAAGAACTAGCCACTATTGCTTATACTCAAGGGCCTGCGAAAATATCGAGAGATGATACAAAACGAAGAATTGTGGTGGGTGTTAACGTACGTAATCGAGATTTAGAATCAGTCGTAAAAGATGTACAACGTATTATCGAATCTAATGTAAAATTGCCTATTGGTTATTCTATTACTTATGGTGGGCAATTTGAAAACTTAAATAGTGCACGTAAACGACTAATGGTAGCTGTACCAATAGCGTTATTGCTTATTTTTGTATTACTCTACTTTGCTTTTGGCTCGGTTAAAGACGCCCTAATGATTTACACGGCAATTCCTCTTTCTGCTGTGGGTGGTGTTCTATTTCTTTACATCAGAGACCTGCCATTTAGTATTTCTGCAGGCGTTGGGTTTATTGCCTTATTCGGTATTGCAGTACTTAATGGAATTGTATTAATCGAGCACTTTAAGGAACTGAAAGCCAAAGGGGTTGATGATGTTAATGAAAGGATAATTAGAGGTACTAAAGAACGCTTACGACCTGTTTTACTAACGGCAGGAGCTGCGGCATTAGGCTTTCTTCCTATGGCAGTATCAACTTCGGCAGGGGCAGAAGTGCAACGTCCGCTAGCAACGGTAGTAATTGGAGGGCTTATCACCGCCACCTTGTTAACAATGTTGGTACTACCTGTATTATATGCCATTTTTGATTCTAAAATAGTGAAGAAGAGTGGCTCTATCATTAATTCAAAAAAAACAATTTTATTATTATTGTTTTTAAGCTTTCCGTTTATCCCAAATGCTCAAAATAATCCCCTTACCATTGAACAAGCCATTAACATAGCACTTGAACATAACCAAGGCATTAAAGCGGCTAGCATGGAAGTTGAAAAAATAAAACAATTAGAGGGCACTTCATTTAATTTTGATAAAACACAAGCATTTTACCAATTTGATGAAAACAATACGGCCAATAGTAACGGTATTCCTCTTAAAGTTTGGGGTGTTAGCCAATCAATTGAGTTTCCAACTGTTTATAGTGCTCACAAAAAAGTAAACAAACAACGTACAGCAGTACAACAACAAAAGTATTTACTAGATGAACAGCTTTTAAAAAAAAATGTCTCCAAATCATATTATAACGTTGTTTACTGGCTAAACGTAGCTATTAATTATACTTACCTCGATAGCTTAATGAATCATTTTTCAGTAGCGGCTTCAAGAAAATTTGAACTAGGAGAAACAAATTATTTGGAGAAATTAACGGCTAGTTCTAAACAAAAAGAAGTAGCTCTATTGTTAAAACAAACCAATGAAAACATTAATAGATCTTACCTAGAACTAGCCAAATGGTTACAAGTAGATTCTAACTTTAAGGTGGAGGCTAACCAACTTTATAAATTAAAAATTATTGATATTGATACGGCAACACACGCTGGCATACTTTATTTTAAAAGTGAAATTATTTTACAAGAAAACGAATATAAGCTTGAAAAAAATAAGCTTTTACCAGACCTGCACCTCTCCTACTTTCAAGGAAATAATAGTGGCCCCAACGCACAAATATATCAAGGATTTGAAGCAGGCATAGGCATTCCATTATTTTTTGGAGCACAAAAATCAAAAATTAATGCGTCCAAAATTAACCGTGATATAGTTGAAAAAAAAGCATACGAACATAAAAATCAGTTAAAAGTGCACTATCGCCAATTGCTTTCAGACCTTAATAAGTATAACGAATCAATCCTCCTGTATAATAAAAGTGGCAAACAATTGGCTTCTGAATTAATCCACACCTCAAGCAGAGCTTACCAAGATGGGGAAGCTGATTTTGTACAATATATATTAGCATTGGAAAATGCGGTATCAATAGAAATGATGTATTTAAAAAACCTTAATAATTACAATCAAACGGTACTTGACATTAATTATTTAACTAATTAAAACTATGCTGCAAACAGTTATGAATCAACATATTAAATACAAAGCATTCGCTTTAATTCTGAGTGGTTTCCTTCTCTTTTCTTGCTCTTCTAATGAGCAATCAGAAGTTATTACTAACACTAAGTCGAATGATGAGCAACTTAGTGATGATATAACTATTACTCAATCTCAGTTTCGTTCCTCTAAAATGGAATTGGGGGCACTCAAAGAAATAAATTTTTCTGCCTATATTCATTCTAATGGCACTATTGATGTACCGCCTGAAAGCAAGGCAACCGTTAGCACGTTTTATGCAGGTTATGTTAAAAATATTAGCTTATTGCCAGGCGATAAAGTAACTAAAGGGCAGGCAGTACTTACCTTAGAAAACCCAGAATATATACAAATGCAGCAAGATTTTTTAGAAAATAAAAGCGAATTGACTTACCTAAAGGCCGACTACGAACGACAAAAAACTTTAAACGATGAACATATTGCTTCTAATAAAAGCTACATGAAATCAAAAGCTGATTTTGAAGTTACAGTGGCCAAGTATGAGGCATTAAAGAAAAAGCTACGTATGATGAATATTAACCCAGCTAAGGTATCAGAAACAAACCTAACCTCTGTTATTACATTGTATGCACCTATTAGTGGTTACATAACCAAAGTAGAAGTAAAAAAAGGAATGTTGCTAACCCCAGCTAAAGAGGCTATAGGAATTATTAATATCGAACATTTGCATTTAGAGCTAAATGTGTTTGAAAAAGACATTCAAAAAGTACATAAAGGGCAAAATATACGCTTTAAATTGCCAGATAATAAGGAAAAGTTTTATGATGCAGAGGTGTATTTAGTAGGCAAAAAAGTAGATGCAGAAAGTAGAATTGTTGGCATACATGGGCATTTACACGATGAAGAAGCTCACTCCTTTTTGCCAGGCATGTATATAGAGGCTCAAATTGAGGTTGCATCTAATAGGGCACTGGTTCTGCCAGAAACTGCCGTTATAAATATTGGGCAAAGTCATTTTATACTTGTATTAAAATCGCAAAATGATAATGGCTACCAATTTGAAAAACAAAAGGTTACTATAGGAAAAACGGTAAATGGGCTTATAGAAGTCAACTCTTTAGATAATCTTTCATTGGAAGATAAAATACTTATAAAAGGAGCGTTTAATATGATAACAGAGTAACACCTACATTGTTATAAGCAATTTTAGCTCTGCGAATGCATGGCCATTTTATTGCCTTCTGTATCATTAAACCCGGATTATGCAATAGAATTCGTAATGAGAAGACAAAATGCAATAAATCAGAAGTTTATATTCGAAAAGCATAGCACCGCTATGGTTAAGAGGATAAACTTAGTAAAACGACTGATTTGCA
>JAKISE010000002.1 GCA_021648745.1 Cyclobacteriaceae bacterium | reverse complement strand
ATAAATCAGAAGTTTATATTCGAAAAGCATAGCACCGCTATGGTTAAGAGGATAAACTTAGTAAAACGACTGATTTGCAGCAGTTTGTATTAGTAATAGAATTTCTATTGCATATTTCGGGTTTAAGGTGATTTCACTAAAGCCCTAAGAAAAAATAGTTAGCAGGCAATCTTTTGAAAATAATCCCGATGTATATCGGAAGAAATAATCGATTATTTTTTCGATTATCATTTCCAAAACCTCACCTACTACCTTATTTTCTGACAGCATCTCTTAGCTCGAATTTAGGTTTTTAGGAAAGAAGCAATTATGACAGGTCAAAAAAAACTCTTTACTCTAGCTGTTCTCTATACTCTCGGAATATTATATTCTGCCAATGCCCAAAATGACCAGCCTTTAGCCGATTATGTAATCGAAGTTTGGTCAGCCGAGGAAGGATTGCCCTCTAATAATCTGCGCCATGTGGCAAAAGATAAAGATGGATTTTTATGGATTTCCACCTTTAATGGATTGCTCCGTTTTGATGGGAACAAATTTAAAACTTTTGATACTAGCAACATACCAGGTTTGGCTACAAGTGCATTTTATTCAGTACTTACTCTAGACAATGGCGATATGTATATTGGAACCCAAGCTAGTGGGCTGGTTGTTTATAAAAATGGAAAATTCGCTCTTTTCCCCGATGAGGGTAAATTACCAAAGTCAATTCAAACTATATTTCTTGATATATGCGGTAGGTTTTGGATAGGTACTAGAAATGCTGGAGTTTATTATATTGAAGATGATAGCATAACACGATTTTCTATCCCTTCTTTTAATGATAAAAGCATAATGAGCTTTACAGAAGATAATTTAGGCAATGTTTGGATAGCAAGTGAAGCTAATGGCCTGGCAAGAGTAACAAAGGATTCTATAGAGGTGTTTACAGAAAAGGAAGGCCTGCTGTCTAATATTGTCAATTCTGTTTTGTTTCATCGGAACAAACTTTATGTTGGAACGGGAAAAGGGTTGTCAATTTTTAAAGATAATAAATGGACCATAGATGAAAGGCTAAACCAGATTTATATTAATCAGGTTACAGTTGATTCTGATAACAATTTATGGTTTGCGGCAAATATTGGCCTAGGTAGGCTTAGTAAAACCGGAGAGTTTGAATACTTATCAGAACAAGAAGGTCTGCCTTCCAGGCAGGTTTCATCTATAGATTTTGATGATGAGAATAATGTCTGGATAACTACAAAACGAGGAGGGCTTGGTCAACTTAAACTAAGTAGTTTTAAAAATATTACCGAGGTTGATGGGCTGAGTTACAGAGGGATGAATGTGATAGAAGAGGGGCCTGACGGCAGGTTTTATTCAGGAAGTGATAACGGTGATATAGATGTAATTGAAAATGGTAGTGTTAAAAAATTACCAATGAAGAAAAACTTACAAAGCATTTCTGTAAAAGATATTTATGCCGATAATGATGGTACCCTTTGGATTGCAACGTATGGTGGAGTAATAAAAAAGCAAGGGAGTAAAGAGCAATATTTTGGTATAGAACAAGGGTTGGTCTCGCTTAAAACCAGAAGAATATTAAAAGACTCCAAAGGAATTATATGGGTGGCTTCTAGGAATGGAGGGATTAATAAAATTTTACCAGACAACACCGTTGAATCCATTATTGCAAAAGATGGTCTAGGTTCCGATTTTGCATTTAGCGTTGATGAAACACCTGATGGACGAATTGTAATAGGAACTGCCAATGGTGGGTTGAACATAATTCATGCAAACAACAAGATTGAAATTTTAAAACCCGATTCAATACTTACTGGTTTATCCATTTTTAATGTTTACATAGAAAATAATAACCGATTCTGGCTGGCAACTAACATTGGTTTATACTGTTATCAAAACAAGAAGTTTACCCTAATAAACAGTAGAAATGGGTTGCCTGTAGAAACTATTTTTGATATAGCTGAAGATGATACTGGTAACTTATGGGCAAGTTCTATACTTGGTTTAGTAAGAATATCTAAAAAAAACGCCATAGCATTTGCAAATGGGGAAACACAGTCTATATCTACGTCATTACTTAATAATTCAGATGGCATGGTTTCTAGAGAATGTATAGGAGCTACAAGGTTTCTGCAAGCCAGTAATGGTAATTTATGGATTCCAACCATCCAAGGTATTGCTATATTCGACCCTCAGAAACTCATACTTAACCTTAAAGTTCCGTCAGTATTTATCGAGGATATTATAGTTGATGATGAGAAAATTGAATGGGATAAAAATAGAGATAGTACAAAAATCAGTAAAATCGTTATTGAGCCCGGTCATAGAAATTATACAATTAACTACACCTCTTTAAGTATGTATTCTCCTGAGAAAGTAATATTTAAATATAAGCTCGAGGGGTTTGATAAGGAATGGGTTGAGATTGGCAATGACCGACATGCAAAATATACTAACATCCCTTATGGTAACTATAAATTCAAAGTAATGGCTACTAATAATAATGGCGTATGGAGTGCTAACGTTGCTGTTATTGAATTGGAAATTAAACCATTTTTCTATGAAACTCAATGGTTTATTGTGTTGCTAATTCTTATTTTTATTATTGCTACCGTACTTATTTATGTTTACCAAACAAAAGAAGTAAATAGCAGAAATGATGAACTTATTAAGCTTAATAGTGAGCTAGATAGTTTTGCATACAGCGTGTCTCACGATTTAAAAGCTCCTCTTTCCTCCATTCAAGGCTTACTTAATATTGCTAAGCTTGAAAAAGGAAAAAATGCCATGGAGTTTTACCAACGCATTGATAAAAGTGTTGAAAAGCTAGACAACTTTATTAAAGACATTATTGATTATTCTAAGAACGCGCGCATGGAGATTAGAAAAGAACCTGTAATGGTTAAGGAGCTAATTGATGGAATGTTAGAGGGCTTAGCATACTTAAATCGCGAAAAGGAAATTATCGTATCAGTACAGATAGAAGAAGACCTAGTATTAAACACTGACAAAACCCGTTTCACCTTTATTGCTAATAATTTATTAACAAATGCTTTTAGGTATGCTGATTTTAATAAAAAAACACCCTTTGTTAAAGTACGTGCCAGAATTGAAGGAAATGCATTTTATATGGATATCGAAGATAATGGGCAAGGCATAAAAAAGGAATTTCAAGCAAAGGTTTATGATATGTTTTACAGGGCAAATGAAAACAGTTCAGGGTCTGGGTTGGGCTTGTATATAGTTAAGGAAAGTTTAGACAAACTAAAGGGGAAAATTGTGTTGGATTCGGTGTATGAAAAAGGGGCCACAGTAATGGTTGAAATACCTGTTTAGCACGTTTCCTAACATACATTATCCTAGTTATTAAAATTTACACCATTTCAATCTTGTTTCTTTCTAAATAATACATGTACATTTGCGATATGAAAATGATGTTAAACAAAAATTGGTGGAGGCTTTCAATTACACGAAGTGAGTGAAAGTAAAGCCCGTTTGTTAAATAATATATAGGCCTGCTGATTTACTCAGCAGGCTTTTTTTATGACCATTAATTGTATGAAGAAAAAAATATACTCAAAAGTTTATACACAAATTGGAGATTTAGTTACTCCTGTAAGCGTGTACCTGAAAATTAGGGAACAATACCCAATTTCAGCATTGCTAGAAAGTTCCGATTATCAAGGCAAAGAGAATAGCTATTCTTTTATTGCGTTTGAGCCATTCGATACCTACCAAGCTTCAGGCAATACACTAAATGCTGTTAAGGAACTTGAAGATTTTAATAATAAGTATGAACTAGTCTCAGAAAGTTCGTTAGCATCTACATTTAATGGTGCATTCGGTTATTTATCCTTCGAATCAGTTCGGTATTTCGATTCTTACACAACCGTTAAGCAGTCAGATATTCCAGAAATTCAATTTAACTATTACAAATACATTATTGCCTTCGATCATTTTAATAGTAAGCTGCACATTATAGAAAACTTGTTGGAGAAAGGTGGTAAAAGTGAAATTGATCAACTGAGAAAGCTAATTCATCAATTAAACGGAGCACAATTTACTTTTAAGGCAAGCGAAAGGATAAGCCCAATGTCAAACGAAGAGTATAGACAACTGGTTACAAAAGCAAAGCAGCATTGCCAGCGAGGAGACGTTTTTCAATTAGTGCTTTCAAGACCATATACACGGAGTTTTCAGGGCGATGAATTTAATGTATATCGGACATTACGTTCAATTAACCCATCACCATACCTGTTTTATTTCGATTTTGGTAGCTTTAAATTAATGGGCTCATCTCCAGAAGCTCAAATAATTGTGAAAGATAGCAAAGCAGAAATTCATCCAATAGCGGGTACAGTTAGGCGTACAGGTGAGGACTTTGAAGACAATGAAGCAGCAGAACGTTTGAAAAATGACCCAAAAGAGAATGCGGAGCATGCCATGTTAGTTGATTTGGCCAGAAACGACTTATCGAAATCGTGCCAACAAGTGTTGGTTAGTAAGGAAAAACACCTTCAACACTTTAGCCATGTTATTCATTTAGTATCAATTGTAAAGGGCAATTTAAGAAATGAGATCAGCCCGATACAGGCATTAGCAGATTCTTTTCCTGCAGGCACCTTGTCTGGAGCTCCAAAGTTTAAGGCTGTTGAGTTAATTAGTACATACGAAAAGCAAACGCGGGGGTTTTATGGCGGAGCCATTGGATATATCAATTTTAAAGGAGATTTAAACATGGCTATTATGATAAGAAGCCTGATGAGTAAGAACAATAAATTACATTACCAGGCAGGAGCAGGAATTGTTATAGATTCGGTAGAAGAAAGCGAATTGCAAGAGGTTGAAAGTAAGCTAGGGGCGATAAATGAAGCAATTAAAGCAGCAGAACAATTATGAAGAAAGTATTAATAATAGATAATTACGATTCGTTTACCTATAACCTAGTGCAGTTGGTAGAACAGGTTACAGGTGCAAGACCTACTGTGGTTAGAAATGATGCATTAAAGGATGTTGATCTAACCACCTATTCCAGTGTAATTCTTTCACCCGGCCCCGGTTTACCTAAGGAGGCAGGCATGTTAAAAGAAACCATTGCCATATTAGCCGAAAATTCGATACCTACTCTAGGGGTGTGTTTGGGTCAGCAAGCCATTGCAGAGCATTTTGGAGGTTCATTAGTGAATTTAGATAAGGTATATCATGGCGTAAGCGATAAAATGGACATTATTAAAGAAGACGAGCTTTTCAATAATATCCCTACAGGTTTTGAAGCGGGTAGATACCATTCTTGGATTGTTAATAGAGAGGGTTTTCCTGCTGAACTTCAAGTGCTTTGCGAAGGCCCTGAGAAGGAAATAATGGCATTACGCCACCAATCACTACCTATTCTTGGCGTTCAGTTCCATCCAGAATCTATTTTAACCCAATCTGGTAAACAATTGATTTCTAATTTTTTAAACATCGTTTAATGAAGGATACCCTTGACTATTTATTGGCTGGCAATAGCCTAGATGAAGCACAAGCCTACCAAGTAATGAAAAACATTGGCGAAGGCAGCTTTAATGCTACCCAAATAATCGCGTTTATAACCCATTATTGGTACAAACCAGTAACAACCCAAGAGCTAAGTGGTTTTAGAAGGGCATTATTAGAGTTAGCAATTCCTTTGAAAATGGACGTAACTAACGCAATTGATTTATGTGGGACAGGAGGAGATGGTAAAAATACCTTTAATATATCAACGCTCACAGCCGTAGTTGTAGCTGGTGCAGGTTATAATGTAGCCAAACATGGAAACTACGGTGTTACTAGCATCAGCGGATCTTCTAACGTACTAGAGCAGTTGGGGTATGCCTTTAGTAATGATAGCAATACCTTAGAACAACAATTAGAGTCTTGTCATTTAACCTTTATTCATGCCCCATTATTCCACCCAGCCTTAAAAGAAGTGGGTGGTATTCGTAAACAACTAGGCATTAAAACTTTTTTTAACATGTTAGGGCCTTTGGTAAACCCTGCACAGCCCAAATATCAAATGGTTGGGGTGTATAATTTACAAGTAGCTCGGCAATATCAATACTTATTTCAACAAAATAATAAGCAATTCACCATTGTACATAGCCTTGATGGGTATGACGAAATCACTTTAACAGGTGACACACGCATAATCTCTAATAATTTTGATGGGATAAAATCTCCAAAAGATTTGTTAGGTACTCACCGGCTAAACCCCGTTGATTTATATGGAGGGAATACCCTAGAAGAGGCCGCAACAATTTTTAAAACTGTGTTAGAAGGCAAAGGCACTGACTCTCAAAATGCCGTTGTTCTTGCCAATTCGGCCTTAGCAATCCAAACAATCGATCCTAAAAAGGAATTAGAAGAGTGTTACTCATACGCTAAAGAGAGCCTTTTAGGAGGGGTAGCTAAAACTAACTTTAATAAATTAATCAATGGCTGATATTCTACAACAAATTATTGCCTCTAAATTAATTGAGGTAAGGGAAGCAAAAATAGTGACCTCTATTGCTAGTTTGGAAGACAAAATTTCACTTAGCGAGTATCCCTCATTTTCTATGGAAAAAGCCTTACAAGAACAACCAGGTATTATTGCTGAGTTTAAAAGGGCATCTCCTTCTAAGGGAGTTATTCGCTCAATGGCTAAGCCAGCAGAAATTGTAAAAGGCTATGATGTTGGTGGAGCTGTGGCTATTTCGGTGCTAACTGATACTACTTATTTTAAAGCCGAGCCCCAAGATTTTACTATTGCAAGGCAATCTACGCAGAAGCCTTTATTACGTAAAGAGTTTATTATTGATGAGTATCAAATCTATGAATCAAAAGCGATGGGAGCTAACCTGATACTTTTAATAGCAGCAGTGCTTTCTAAGCAAGAAATAAAGCAGTTTACTAGACTTGCACATAAACTGAGATTAGAAGTGCTAATAGAGCTTCATTCTAGCGATGAAATTGGCAAATTATGTGGAGAAGAGGATGTTATTGGAGTAAATAACCGAAACCTAAAAACCTTTGAGGTTGATATCAACCAATCGATAAAAGTAAAGAACCAATTAGGAGCAACTAATACTCCGCTAGTTTCAGAGAGCGGTTTGTCAAGTATTACAGAAGTGGAGCAATTGCTTTCAGAAGGATTTAGAGGCTTTTTAATGGGTGAGTATTTTATGAAACAAGAACAACCTGTTAATGCATTTGCAGATTTTAATAATGCACTTTATCAATTAATAAAACAATGATGAAGTTGGAGATTAAAGTGTGTGGAAACAACAACCCTAAAAACCTTAGAGGTGTCTGTGATTTGAAACCAGATTACATAGGGTTTATTTTTTATGATAAATCTAAACGCTTCGTGCAAAACACAAATGCTGTAGGTAAAAATGGTAGCTGTAAAGCCAAAAGAGTAGGGGTGTTTGTTAATGCAAGTGCTAGCTATATTATGCAAGTTGTAAATAAATTTGAGCTTGACATTATTCAGCTCCATGGCGATGAATCCTCTGATTTTTGCCAAGAAATGAGTGAAATTAGACCTGTATTTAAGGCGTTTCAGATAAATTCAAACTTTAATTATGGTATTTTAACTCACTATAAGTCAGCTTGTAATAAATTTTTATTTGATACTGCTTCAAACATGTACGGTGGAAGCGGTAAGAAATTTGACTGGCAACTATTAGATAAGTATAAGCTGGATATTCCTTTTCTCTTGAGTGGTGGAATTGGGCCTGAAGACTTACCAAATATAAAAGTAATCAGCCACCCAATGTTTTCGGGCATTGACTTAAACAGCAGGTTTGAAACAACACCAGGTGTGAAAGATATCGCTAGACTTTCCACATTTATTAACAACATTAGAAAATTATGAAACCAACAATAGATGGATTTTATGGAAATTTTGGCGGAGCTTTTGTTCCAGAAATGCTCCATAAAAATGTAGAGGAGTTAAAAAATAACTACATCACCATACTTTCTGATTCGGAATTTAAAAAGGAATTAGCAGGTTTATTGAAAAATTATGTAGGTCGCCCAACCCCTCTATATAAAGCTGAAAATCTCTCCAGAATATATAAAACC
Organism: Cyclobacteriaceae bacterium; assembly: GCA_021648745.1. Lineage (GTDB taxonomy): Bacteria > Bacteroidota > Bacteroidia > Cytophagales > Cyclobacteriaceae > JAKISE01. The sequence continues at coordinate 79,612 of JAKISE010000002.1, read as the reverse complement.
AATGTGTTTTTAAAGAGAGAGGATTTAAACCATACCGGAGCCCACAAGATAAATAATGCCTTGGGGCAAATATTATTAGCCAAAAAGATGGGTAAAACCAGTATTATAGCAGAAACGGGTGCAGGGCAACATGGAGTTGCTACTGCTACTGCTTGCGCTTTATTCGGCCTGCCTTGCAAAGTGTTTATGGGTGAGCTAGATATTGAACGGCAAGCACCTAATGTAGCACGTATGAAAATGCTTGGAGCCGAAGTTATTCCTGCCCTGTCTGGTAGTAAAACCTTAAAGGATGCGACCAATGAAGCTATCAGGTATTGGATTGCTAACCCTGAAGCCTATTACCTAATAGGCTCTGTAGTAGGGCCTCACCCTTATCCCGACTTAGTGGCTCGTTTACAGGCAGTTATTAGCAAAGAAATTAAGCAACAATTGCTTACTGAAAACAGCATTGAAAACCCTGATTATGTGATTGCTTGTGTTGGTGGCGGAAGTAATGCTGCTGGTGCATTCTATCATTTTATTGATAATGAGGATGTAAAACTAGTGGCTGTTGAAGCAGCAGGTGAAGGGGTGAACACTGGTAAGTCAGCAGCTACTTTTCAACTAGGCAGTTTGGGGGTTATTCATGGGAATCAAACTTTGGTAATGCAAAACTCAGAAGGACAGATAATCGAACCTTATTCCATCTCTGCGGGTCTTGACTATCCTGGAATTGGTCCCATGTTAGCTGAGCTGCTTACTTCAAAAAGGTGTATTGGATTGGATGCAACAGATTTAGAAGCGTTAGAAGCAGCTAAACTCTTAACGCAACAAGAAGGTATTATACCTGCCTTAGAGAGTGCCCATGCTATTGCAGCATTAGAAAAAATTAAGTTTAAACCTACAGATGTGGTGGTTGTAAACCTTTCGGGGAGAGGAGATAAAGATATGGATACGTATATGAATTACTTCAAAAATGGAAAATAGAATAGAGCAAGTTTTTAAGCAGGATAAAGACCTTTTAAATATATTTATCACGGCAGGGTATCCCAAAATTGATAGTTTATCTAAAATATCTCAAGCTCTTATAAATCAAGGTGTTGATGTAATTGAAATTGGCATGCCCTACTCTGACCCTTTGGCCGATGGAGAGGTGATTCAAGAAGCAAGTTCAGTGGCCTTAAATAATGGAATAACCATTAGCAATATTTTTGATCAAGCGGCTGAAATTCGGACTATGTCTAATTCAATTCCATTAATTCTAATGGGCTATTTTAATCAGTTACTACAAATTGGAGTTGAAAATTTCTTAATCAAATGTAAGCGGTCTGGCGTAGATGGGCTCATTATACCTGACTTACCGGTGGAAGTGTATTTATCAGAGTATGAAGAGATTTTTAAGTCGTTTGGAATTAAAATGTCATTTCTAATAACACCTCAAACAAGTGACGAAAGAATAAAACTATTGGACAAGGCGTGTTCCTCCTTTATATACATTGTATCCGATAATTCACTTACTGGAGCCTCTTCAGATAGATTCAATAAAAAGCAAATAGCCTATTTTAAACGCATTCAAGGGTTGAATTTAAGGTCTCCATCAATGATTGGTTTTGGAATATCATCTAAAATAATGGTAAAAGAGGCTAATATATATGCAAATGGCGCGATTATTGGAAGTGCTTTTATAAAAGCACTAGAGAAAAACGAACAAATGTCGTTTATAGATAAATTAATTTGATTTTGTTCGTTATTCTATTTTGCAAAATCGAAATTTACACTAGAAAACTAACACCATGAAAACCTCTAAACTACTTAAAATAACTAGTATTCTACTAGTAGCTACTATTTTTAGCTTTTCAAATTCAAATGCTCAGGAGCGGAATAAACGCCAGCAAGAAAGCCTCTTATCTGCTAAAAAGTGGACAATTGTTGAAGTAAAAAGAAAAAAACTGGGTAAACTAAAGAAGATGGATGGCTTTAGGTTAGAGGTTGGCAATGAGTTTTCTTTAGGCATAGATCATAAATTTGGTTATAAAAATAACGATTATGAGTATATGTCGGGTAAGTGGGTGCTAAACGGTAAAGAACTTTTGCTAATACATGATGCAAGAGACGCAACTAATAGGTTGGAGAATACTGTTTATAAGATTAAACGACTTTCAAAGTCGGAGTTATTCTTAAAACGTATTTCACCTAACCCTAAAGGAAAAATAGTATTTAGATAGCGCTTATCACTGTTTCGAAATTTGGAGATCTTCCAATTCCAATAAAATATTTAACCAAAATCAACGAATTCCATGAAAACCAATAAAACTACGCAAATAGCAACAATTTTTATATTGGCATTACTAGCTAGTGGATGTGCCACCAAAAAAGTAACAAGGCTGGACCCCAATGATCAAATAGACCTAAGCGGCAGGTGGAACGACACAGACTCTAAACAAGTGGCAGAGCAAATGAGCAGAGACGTGCTCAGTAAGCCTTGGCTCATTCGTTTTGAGGGAAACGAAGAACGACCTCCTGTAGTTATTATTGGCATTATTGTCAATAGAACTTCTGAGCATATTGAAGCTGAAACCTTTGTAAAAGATGTTGAAATTGAATTTGTTAATTCAGGAAAGGTAAGAGTAGTTGCCAATGATTTGTTTAGAGATAAGCTTCGTGAAGAGAAAGCGCAACAGCAAACTAATGCTACACCTGAATCCCAACAAAAAATTGCAGCTGAGTTAGGTGCGGACTTTATGCTTTTTGGCACTATTAATTCAACCATTGACGAGTACAAAAAAGAACGATTGGTAAACTATAAAGTTAACCTTGAGTTAATTAATCTTAAGACTACCGAAAAAGTTTGGATTGGAGATAAGGAGATTAAGAAATACATAAAAAATTAGTCTCTTGCACTAATATCTCCTTTTGAAGAAGGCCTTGATAAAATCTACTTTTAAATAATTGAAAGTACTATAGTGCTCATGAAACAACGGTTTTTTTACATGGTTTTACTAGGAGTGCTCAGTTGGTCATGCACAACACCCACATTTTACCAAAAATTATACGATTTTAATAAAAAAGTTAGTGATGGTAATTTGGCCGAGGCCGAAGCCATGGTTAAATCCAATGAAGAGAAGTTGAAAAAAAGCAAAACGCGCTTCCTATTTTGGGTTAACGCAGGTGTTGTAGAGTCGATGCAAGGCCATTTTGAGGAAAGCAACGCCTACTTTGAAAAGGCAGATTTATTTATAGAAGATGACAAGAAAAAAGTAGGAGAAGAAGGAGCCGCTCTATTATTAAACCCAAACCTCTCCACTTATAGGGGAGAAGACCATGAAAAGTTGATGATCAACTATTATAAGGCATTGAATTACTACCAACTAGGGGAGTATGACGAAGCCATAGTGGAGTGCAAGCGTATGAATATTAGGTTGCAGCAATTGAGCGACAAGTATAAATCTGACCGAAAGTATAAGGAAGATGCCTTCATTCACACTTTAATGGGTATAATTTACGATGGAACAGGTGATTATAATAATGCATTTATAGCCTATCGAAACGCATTTAACATCTATGCAAACTCCTATAAGCAGCTTTTTAAGTTTAAAATTCCAAATCAACTTAAGCACGACCTAGTTCGCACAGCTGACTTATCCGGTATTTATGATGAGAGAGATCGTTTTGCTAAAAAATTTGAAATTGATTATGTCAGACCTAAGCCGAATCAGTCACAAGCTGTAGTGCTTTGGAATAACGGCTTGGGGCCTATTAAGGATGAGTGGGGAATTAATTTCGCTATTGTTTACACTGGTAATGGTTGGGTTTCATTTGTAAATGCTGATTATGGAATGACTTTTCCGTTTTACATTGGCAATAGCGACCTTAATGGACTTACTTGGATAAAAGTAGTGTTTCCTAAGTATGTTGAAAGGCCATTATTATATAAGTCAGGTTCAATTACTTATAATAATGAAACAAAAGAACTAAGCAAGATTGAAGACCTTAACGCGATATCATTTAAGGTGTTGGAAGAGAGGATGCTCTTAGAATTTGCCAAATCCTTAGGGAGAGTTGCTCTAAAGCAAGCCGCTGCAGCCCAAGTTGGAAAAGATAACGAAGGCTTAGGTATGGCATTGAGCTTATTAGCTTCTGCAACTGAAAGTGCCGACACTAGAAATTGGCAAACGTTGCCCCATAGCATATACTACACACGAGTATTTATTGATACTCATGAAGATAATGATATGACGTTAAACCTAAAGGATGCTAATGGAAATATTGTTAAACACGAGTTTAAGGTAAAGTCTAAGCAAAGTGAAACTGTTATTTTTCCTGTAAATACAATGGCTACCATGCCATGGAAAATGCGCGGCTATCAGGTTTCTCAATAATTATTACTCCTTAGGCACTTCTCTAGTAATAAACACAAATGTTTTTTTATTACGATAAATTACTTGGTCGTTATAGTCATCAACCGGAGCAATATAGGTATCATACTCTTGCTCATAAAACATTCCATAATATTTATGGGTTTCTGTTGGGTTTAAAATACGGGTGTAATGCAAGGGTAATGGAAGTTCAATCTCTGTCTTGTTACTTCCGTTAAGTACAAACAACTCAGGGTCGAGCACATGCTCTCCTCCGCTATTTTTAGTATATTTCTTTAATATAGGAGCGCCATTTTTGTAGTCGTAATCGTAAAATTGATAGGTAAATGGGGCGTATAACTCTTTCATAGATCTTTCTTTAACCGAATAAGCATAAACCCCTTGATCGTTAGCACCAATAATTAGCTTATCCCCGTTTTTGTTGAATTTAACTTGGTTTAAAAAGTCAATACTTTCATTTATAGTGCCCAAATCTATTTCGTCAATTTTGGTCTGGCTTCCCTTGTTATATATCATAATCGTTTTAGCCCAGCCGCTTCTCAACGTTTTAGCAATGGCCAAATAGGTGCCTGTGGGGTCTACAACCATTTGATAAAAAATATGAGCTTCAGGTTGCTCTAGTGTGCGCTCGTTCAGAGCCCAGTAGGAGTAATATGTCCAATTTACAAGGTCTTTGCTAAATTCAAATCTACCGGTTTCAAACAAGTCAATAAGCTCTCGTTCTGTAATGTATTCACCATCATAATCTGCCTCCAAGGACAGAAAAGTAGTGTTGTCAGGCATAATACAGTAGCCAAAAGCAGCAATTTTTTCTTGCACGTTTTCACCTATAGCAGAATCCTGACTAAATGAAGATAACGACAAGCTAGTAAATAGAAGGAAAAGTAATATTCGATTCATATATGATTTTTTGGTTATTGTAAAGTTATGTAAAGCAATGCTTAGACCCAACTTTGAGCGGAGGCAAGCCCAGATTACTAATTTTAAAATACCTTATCCATAAGGAAGGAGTATAAGATTGGAGACTTAATGTTTTAAAATTGAATTAAACCACCTTATTCAAGCAATTTTTTTATTTCTTTCGCATCTGCAAAGCCAAATTCATTGCCCCAACTGTTGTTTATATAGGTTAAAATCTCAGCTATTTCTAGATTAGATAAGTGAGCGTGTGCTGGCATGGTGGGGAGGTAAGAAATACCATTAACTACTACAGGCTCTGATGCTCCGTTTTTTATGAGATCAACGGATTTGGCTTGATTTTCTCTTAAATAATCAGACCCTGCCAATGGGGGAATTAGCTTTTTAACGCCTTTACCATTGGTTTGGTGGCAAGAGGCACAATTTGCTTTGTATAAATCTCGTCCTTGAATAATATACTTCTGGTATTTGTTTTGGTCTTTAGTAGAAAGGGTTTTAAAGGTTTCGTTATTTCGAGCAGGGCCGCAAGAAAAGAGAAACAATGCAAGAATTGAAAGAAGGAGATAAGAAAAAAGAGGAGAGTAGAAATTTAAAACATAAGGTTTATTCTCTGCGCCTTTGTGCCTTTGTATTAACTTCATCAATCTTTGATTCTTCCAAACCTCAAAGCCTTTAACATAAAGTCGGGGAGGGGCTTTAAAGGGTCCCTGTTTTCCAAATTTAAAAAGATGCCCAATTTTTCAATTATAGGAATTTTATACACCTCAATAAGTTCAATAAGTGTTCCGTCTGGGTCTTCAATATAGGTACAGTGCACGCGAGTGGTGCCACCCATATCGAGTGTGTCTTTGGTATCGCAAGTAAAGCCAAAGCCCTTTTCGGCCAAGTCTTTGCCAAGCTCCTTCATTCCGCGCACATCAAAACCAAGGTGAACAAATCCAATGTCTCCCCACAGTCGATCAGCATAAATTTTCTTGGGTGTATAGTCAATGGCTTGAGCCAACTCAATATAAGTATCTGCCATTACCTTGGCAAAACCCCCACCAGGCTTATTACTTTGAGCTAAACGAACTCTTCTAAACGTTTTATCTCCTCCAGGAACCGTGTTTTTCCAATCGTCAAAAACCCGAGTTTCATCAAATATAATTTTGTCGTAACCTAGCAAATCAGCATAAAGAGTTAAGGCTTTATCAATATCGGTTACACCAACAGTACTACCCACCGGCCCACCGGTAACATGGCGTAATTTAGTGTACCAGCCACCGCCAGGAACTACTTGAAATAATAACCCGTTGGGGTCTTTCAGGTAAAATGTTTTACCACCATAAGGCAGTTCTTGTATCTCACCAATTATGTCTGCTCCTTTATCTTTAAACCAAGTATGTGTTTTCTCCACATCTGGGGATTTAATTTGAGCAATAAAAATACCTAAATCGCCTAATTCAAAACTAACATTGGCATCAGTGGCCTTAAACGAAACAGGACTAACTACTTCCATAGCCAAACCTCCTTGAAGGTTTAGAATCATAGCGGCTCGTTTATTAATAATGTCGCCCTTCGTATAAATCTGCATTAAGGGTGCTTCTGCTTCGCCATTAAACATCGCAATGTCCATCCCAAAGAACTTACGGTACCATTTCCAAGACTCTGCGTGGTTAGGAACACCTACACCTACATGCTGAAGACCATTAATTCGTTTATACATAAAATTCTGCTAATATTTTAATGCGCAAAGTTATGAAAATAGTTGACCTCTGCATTACCTCTTTTTATTTTAAATTATTGACAATTCTCATTAAGCCATAGCACTTGAACCACTACTTTTGCCCATTGATTAAAAGGGAGCACATTCCTTAAAATAATTTGTATGAATTTCAAAAGCCTAAACCAATACATAACCCAATACAAAAAGGGGGGTAAAGAGTATTTTATTACTTCTTCATTTCAATCGCATAGTTTGGTGCTGCTTCATATGTTAAGCAGAATTGATCCTCGTTTACCCGTCATTTTTATTAACACGGGCTATCACTTTCCTGAAACTATCAAGTTTAGAGATGAAATAATGAATGCTTTTGGAATGGATAATTTGATTGATTTAAAATCTTCGATGCCAAAATCTATGCAAATGGATGCTGGTGGAAGGTTATTATTTACTTCTGATCCTGACCATTGCTGCTATATAAATAAAACCCAACCTTTGGATTCTATTTTAAGAACCCACGATGTGTGGATTAATGGGGTACGAGCTGACCAAAGTGCTACTCGGAGCCAAATGAAAGAAACACAGCAGGCTCCTCATAACACCATTCGTCTTCACCCTATGTTAGATTGGACCTCTAAAATGGTGTATGAGTATCAAAAAGAATATAATTTACCTAAGCACCCATTGGATACACAGGGTTACATGAGCATCGGATGCGAACCTTGCACCAGAAGAATTAATCCTGAGATGCAAGAACGAGAGGCAAGATGGTACGGACTAAACAAAACTGAGTGTGGATTACACACGGACCTAATAAAGCAATGAGAATACTAGTAACTGGAGGAGCGGGTTATATCGGTACAGCCTTGGTCGAGCGATTAGCAGAATCGTCAACCGTGAGCAAAGTGGTTATTTATGATAATTTAAGCCGTGGAAATTACAATTTGTTCCTAGGAGAAAATCTGAGTGAAACCTCTAACATATCATTAGTTCAGGGTGATATTTTAGACACCCGTTCACTCAAAAAGTCAATGAAGGATATCGATATTGTCTATCATTTGGCGGCACGAGTAACAACCCCTTATGCCAATTTGGATCCTCATATTTATGAACAGGTAAACCATTGGGGTACGGCAGAAGTAGTTTCTGCAGTAGAAGAGTCTGGCGTAAAGCAATTGGTGTATTTAAGTAGCACGAGTGTGTATGGTGCTTCTGATAAGCAAGCTACGGAAACAACCGCTCCGAATCCTAAAACTTTTTATGGCAATTCTAAACTAAGAGCAGAGAAGCATGTAGAACGATTAGTTGATAAGGATAGAGCAGTAATTATCCGTGCTGGAAATGTGTATGGTTTTAATCAATCAATGCGCTTTGATGCGGTGATTAACCGGTTTGCGTTCGAAGCTAATTTTTCTAAGAAGATTAGCATTCAGGGGAGTGGTAAACAATCCAGGGCATTCGTACATATTGATGCAATTAGCCAAGTGCTATCTGAACTTCCATTTAAGGAGCTGCCTTCTGACACTTATAATTTTGCAATAAGCAATTATTCAGTACTCGATTTGGTGGATGTTTTTAAAGAATTAATTCCTGACCTTGAGTTTATTTTTGTAGATCAGCATCAAGAACTTCGCAACTTTGAGCTGGACATAAATCTGAAAGTAGCTCAATTTATAGACCTACCTAAAGCAGGAGAGCTGAAAGATGAATTGAGTGAGTTTTTAGGAAAATTTAGTTTTTAGGAACTTGGTGTGAGTAAAGTAAATGATTTGTCTCATATCCACATTAAACCTTATACATCTTACATCAAACTTGTCTATCCCATCATCATGCCCACAATAGTGGCTGACATAAGTGATGCTAATGTGCCAGCTAACAATGCTTTCAACCCATACTTAGAAAGCAGCACTCGTTGACCAGGAGCTAAACCTCCAATACCACCAATTTGAATGCCAATAGAAGCAAAATTGGCAAACCCACAGAGCATATATGTGGCCATAATAATAGATTTGGTAGAAGTAAATGAATCAGCAGCCTTCATAGTAGCCAGGCTTTTGTACCCGACAAATTCACTCGCAATTAGTTTTTCTCCTAATAACTGCCCCACCAAAGTAATGTCTTCAGACACAATACCTATGAGCCACATAATTGGGGCGAACAAATAGCCCAATATAAATTTGAGAGATAACGAATCATACTGCCCATTGGTAAAACCTGCAATGGTATCATTAAGCCCTGTAATCGAGCCTAATTTTACAAAACCATAATCGAACATGGCTATAAAGGCAAAAAACACCATTAACATCGCACCTACATTGAGGGCTAATTTTAACCCTTCGGTTGTGCCATTGCTCATAGCATCTAGGAAATTGCTCCCCACATTTTGTTTACTTATTTTTATGTTGGAATCGATTTTTTCAGTTTGAGGTACAATAATTTTTGAAATCACTATGGCTCCTGGAGCTGCCATAATGGAAGCTGCCAATAAATGCTTGGCAAATATCAGGCGTTGTACAGGGTCATCACCCCCTAAAAAGCCAATATAGGCAGCCAACCCACCTCCAGCCACAGTCGCCATTCCACCAGTCATTACTAGTAAAATTTCTGACTTATTCATTTTTTCTAAATAAGCTTTTATTAGGAGGGGAGCTTCTGTTTGTCCCAAGAAAATATTGCCTGCCACAGAAAGAGATTCGGCACCTGAAATACTAAGTGCCTTTGTTAATAACCAGGCAAGACCATACACCACTTTTTGAATGATCCCTAAGTAAAATAGCACGCTTGTAAGCGCAGAGAAGAAGATGATTGTTGGTAATATTTGAAGTGCAAAAATAAAACCGAACGAATCTATATTTAATAAACCTCCAAACAAGAACTCGCTACCATCTCTTGTAAAATCAAGTACTTTAATAAATATTTTGCCAAAGAATTCAAAAATGGCACGAACCCAAGACAGGTTTAAAATACCAAATGCTAGCACAAGTTGGGCACCTAAACCAATGGCTACAACTTGCCACGAAATGGCTTTTCTATTGCTACTAAAAAGATAAGCTATTAAAATCAAGGAGGCCATTCCAAGCAATCCTCTAGGAATTGAAATGAGTAAATTTGAGTCCTCTGAAAGTGCATTTCCATCAATTTTTTCTTCTGTGGAGCTTACAACAGTATCTGGAGCATTAGTGGATGCTGTTTCTACAGTTATCGATTGAGGGCTGCTGTCTATTGAAACACTATCTGTTTGGGCAGTGCTAAAAAAAGAAGTTAATATGAATAATAATGAGAATGTGTAGCGTAAAAATATACTCATATTGGGCTTGGCTTAGTATTTTAAAATCAAGCTAAAGAACGATTAATTTCTCACTTGGCAAAATGTACTGGCCTCGGATTTTAGATTGTAAAAATAGAAAAATAAAAAAGGGATACCTATTAGAAGTATCCCTTTTAAAAACAGTGATAAAATGAGTTTATCTCATTCTTGGTGCAGCAGCTAAAAGCTCTTCTGATGCACCTTCAGCGAATTTCTCAAAGTTTTTATTAAACTGTGCCGCTAAATCGTATGCTTTATCATCATAAGCCTCTTCATTTTCCCAAGTAAGCCTAGGACTAAGCACTTTAGAAGGCACATTCGGACAAGTTACAGGCATTTTTAATCCAAAAACCTTGTGTGTATTATACTCAACATTTTCTAAGTCGCCATTTAATGCTGCGGTTATTAGAGCTCTTGTTATTTTTAAGCTCATTCGCTCTCCAACGCCATAAGGTCCACCTGACCAGCCAGTGTTTACTAGCCAAACATTAGCACCAGATTCTTGCATTTTTTTACTAAGCATTTCTCCATACACTGTTGGATGAAGTGGCATAAAAGGGGCTCCAAAACAAGCTGAAAAAGCTGTAACTGGCTCTGTAATACCGGCTTCGGTACCAGCTACTTTGGCTGTATAACCAGAAATAAATTGGTAGGCTGCTTGAGCAGGAGTTAGCTTAGAAATAGGGGGTAGTACACCAAAAGCATCGGCAGTTAAAAAGAAAATGTTTTTAGCACCCGTACCAATAGAAGGTTCTGCAATATTATTGATATAATCGATCGGGTAACTTACCCTTGTATTTTGTGTTATAGAACCATCTGCATAGTCCACTTCACAGGTTCCATTCTTAAAAACAACATTCTCTAAAATAGCACCTGGCTTAATGGCCTTAAAAATATCTGGTTCTTTTTCTGCAGACAAATCAATTGTTTTGGCATAGCAGCCACCTTCAAAATTAAATACAGAATTGTCTGACCAACCATGCTCATCATCACCAATCAATTTACGATTAGGATCGGCAGAAAGAGTAGTTTTTCCTGTGCCTGAAAGGCCAAAAAATAGAGCTGTATCACCATCATTGCCAATGTTTGCAGAGCAATGCATAGGCAGTACATTTTTTTGATGAGGAAGGATAAAGTTTAAGGCAGAGAAGATGCCTTTTTTAATTTCGCCTGTATATCCTGTACCTCCAATGAGGGCTATTTTTTTAGTAAAGTTTAGAATAGCGAAATTTGGCTGTCTTGTGCCATCTACTTCTGGGTCGGCCATAAAGCCAGGGGCATTAATAATTGTCCATTCCGGGTCAAATTCTTCTAGTTCGGCAGGGGTAGGCCTTAAAAACATATTATAAACAAACATGTTCATCCATGGCAGTTCAGTTACGGCTCTAATATTTAATTTATAACTAGGGTCTGCACAAGCATACGCATCCCTTACATACACATCCTTATTAGATAAATAGGCAACCACTTTATGGTATAATGCATCAAACTTATCCGCATCAAAAGCAATATTGATATCGCCCCACCATATACTGTCTTTGGTGATGTCGTCTTTAACAATAAATCTATCTTTTGGTGATCGGCCAGTAAACTTGCCTGTGAGCACATTTAGAGCTCCGCTATCTGCTTTGGTTGCCATCCCTTGTTCCACCGAGATTTTGTCCAATTTTTCTGGGGAGAGATTCCAGTGTGCATTAGCATTTTTTATACCCAATACCTCTAAGGAAGCAATTTGGGTTGCTACTTCAATTTTTAACATATTACTTGGTTAATTAACGGGTTAAAAGTTGCCCACAAAACTAGTACTTAATTAATTGATAAGACCAAATTTAATAGCGAAGCTTTCAATTTGTGTTCGCCTAAATCGGGCTTAGCATTCTCTCTAAAATATAAATATTACAATATTATAATGTCACGACCACATCTAAAGCTGCCATTAAATCAAACATGTTATGTGTGCTTGTTTTAGTAAGTTGAGCGTAGTATTTTGGGGCTTTTATAAAACTAGAGAGTTCTAGCCTAATTAAACAAACCTTACTTATATGAGTACTGATTCTATTAAAGAAGAAACCTTATTTGGACACCCAAAAGGATTAACCATATTGTTTTTTACAGAAATGTGGGAGCGATTTAGTTATTATGGAATGCGAGGTTTATTTGTGCTCTACTTAGTAGCAGATGTAGCAGACGGAGGATTTGGCTGGAGTCAGGTAGAAGCTCTTTCGTTATATGGCACTTATACAATGATGGTGTATTTAATGAGTATCCCCGGTGGCATTTTGGCTGATAAATTTGTGGGCCAAAAGAAAGCAGTAATGATAGGAGGTTTCTTGCTTGTGGTTGGACACGGTATTATGGCACTGCCAGGAGAAACAATGTTTTATACGGCTATTACATTAATTGTATTAGGGGTGGGGGCTTTAAAAGCAAACATTTCTACCATGGTTGGCCAACTATATAAGCAAGGCGATGTACGAAGAGATAAAGGATTTACTTTATTCTATATCGGCATTAACCTTGGCTCCGCCTTATCGGCTTTAATTGTTGGGTATGTAGGTGAAACTTATGGTTGGCATTATGGGTTCGGATTAGCAGGTATTGGTATGCTATTTGGCCAAATTCAATTTTTATGGGGTGGCAAGTACTTAAAGGGAATTGGTGATAAAAACGAAGAAACTGAAACGGTAGATGGAGAAGGGTCTAATCACTTTACAAGGTTGTTGAAAAACCCTGTGTCTTTGGCAATTACTGCAATCCTTTTCGCTTTGGGTGTTTATATTGTAATTACGACTAGTGTATTATTTGGTATCTTATTAATGTTTGCTTCTATATTCTTAGGCTTCGGGATTAATATTTATAAGTATGAACTTGATGAAAAAGAACGAGATCGAATTATTGTACTTCTCGTCTCTTTCTTAATGGTAATTGCCTTTTGGGGTGCTTTTGAGCAGGCTGGCGGGTTGATGAATTTATATACCGATCAAAAAACAGATAAGAGCGTATTTGGTTTATTTGAAATGACTGCTGCTCAGTTTCAGTTTTTTAATCCAATTTTTATAATCTTATTTGGTGTACCCCTTGCTAGTTACTGGGCTGCTCGCAGAGTAAAAGGTAAAGAAGAGTCTGCCGTGTTTAAAATGGCTATTGGAAATATTATTATGGGTATGGGTTTTGTGCTTATGGTTGGTGCTACCAAACAAGCTGCAGATGGCGGCTTAGCAAGCATGTGGTGGATCGTAGGTGCCTACCTATTGCATACCATTGGGGAATTAAGTTCTTCGCCAGTTGCTTTATCGTTTGTTACAAAGCTTGCTCCTATAAAATATGGTTCAATTATGATGGGACTTTATTTTGCTATGACAGGAATGGGCAATAAAGTAGCCGGGTTACTTGGAGAGTCAGCTTCGCATTTTGGCGAAATGGAAGTGTTTGCAGGAATTGGAATATTCTCCGTTCTTTTCGGGTTACTATTAATTGTCTTCCTCAAAAAATTGAAAAAACTGACTCATGGTGCAGAAGACATTGTGATAGAAGGAGGACATTAATATTTAGAAATTATAAAAGAGTACCTCAAAGTGCTCTTTGTTTTAAAATAAGTTAAACTGCCAAGCATGGACACCAAGCAAGAACCACAACTCTTTGGCCACCCAAAAGGGTTATTTTATCTCTTTTTTGCAGAACTATGGGAACGCTTTTCCTTTTATGGAATGAGAGCACTTCTTATTCTTTACATGACCGAGGAGATTTACAAAGCCTTAGAGAATAGAGATATTATAGCTTCCACCATTTATGCATCTTATGGAGCTTTAATTTATGCTACACCTGTTATAGGAGGCATGCTGGCCGACAAACTATTTGGTTTAAGACGATCTATAATGCTAGGAGGGATACTTATGGCTCTAGGGCATTTTGTGCTGGCTTTTGATTCGCAACTATTGTTTTTTCTTGCACTCGGGTTGCTAATTGTGGGCAATGGCTTTATGAAGCCTAACATCTCCACATTCGTGGGAGCACTTTATAAGCAAGGTGATGACAGACGAGATTCTGGGTTTACCATTTTTTATATGGGCATTAATATTGGCGCCTTTGTAGCTCCGCTATTTTGTGGCTGGCTTGGCATAACCTATGGCTGGCATTATGGATTTGGAGCAGCCGGTATTGGAATGGTACTTGGAGTCCTTACCTTTTGGAATGGTATAAAAAGCGGCATTTTCGGGGATCATGGATATGCACCTGATGAGGCTGCATTAGAAAATAAAAAATTTGGTATTAAGATTAAGCAATTGGTGCCTATCATTTCATTGGCTACTGTACCTGTAATAGCGGCAATGATGTATTATGGAGAAATGACCATTCCATTTATTGGTACTATAAACTATGAAGCACAATTTGTTGATTATGCTTTTTGGGTAATTCTAGTAGTGATCCTTTATGTAATTGGTAAAACAATGATGGAAGTTTCAAAAGTAGAAAGACACCGCTTAATGGTTATTGTTGTGCTAACCATGCTAATGACACTCTTTTGGGGCTTTTACGAACTTTCAGGTAGTATAATAACACTGTTTGCACTTCGTAACGTTAATTTAGTTTGGATAAATGCCTCACAAACCAATGCGATTACTGCTATGTTTATAATACTGTTTGCAATGGTATTTTCTTGGCTCTGGGTATATTTATCACAAAAGAAAATGAACCCACACACACCGTATAAATTTGCTTTTGGCTTACTGATTCTTGGAGTTGGTTACATCATTTATGCAATGAGTGGAAACGCAGCAGATGCAGCAGGTAAAGTGCCCTTTATATATATGATATTAGGCTATATGATGTTTTCAACAGGCGAACTTTTTATGTCGCCTGTGGGGCTGTCAAAAGTTACAGAGTTGGCTCCAGCTAAAATAGTATCTTTTATGATGGGTGTTTGGTTTTTATCTTCAGCCTTTGCGTTTAGGCTTGTTGGCTTAGTTGGTAGCATGTTGGCCGTGGAAGGGAGCGCAGAAAATGCGGACCCTATGGTGTCACTTGCTGTTTACACCAACGGTTTTTGGCAGATTGCGTATATTACTTTATCAGGAGCTGCTTTGGCATTTATAATTGCTCCGATACTGAAAAAATGGATGCATGGAATTCACTGATGTATTGAGAAAAATGTTTGCTACTTTTTAAATTCGGCTGTTTATGATCAATTTTAATTATACTTTTAAATTCACTACAAAGGGCTTATTACTTAATTAGATGAATAATTTTTACGTTAAAGGCTCCTATAGAACTCCAGAAATTAATTTTGATTTCGAGCAAGGCATTCTATCTATTTCGGGCCGTTCCATTACTGAAAATCCAATTAGTTTCTATAAACATTTAGAAAATCTAATTTGTGACTATTGCAATGCTAAACCTAAGCCAAAAACAATTGTTAAAGTAACATTGGAGTATTTTAACACAAGCACAAGTAAATGCCTAGTAGACATTTTTAAGCAACTCGAAAATTTGCATTCACCCACAACTGAAGTGCTTATTGAATGGTACTACGAAAAAGATGATGAGGAAATTAAGGATTCTGGGGAAGATTATAAAGACATTATAAATATCCCGTTTGAAATAAAATTACTAACCTAAGTTATAATAACCCTAAGCTCTACAGAGGATCATACCTACCCACCCTTTATTTGGTATTGAATGATATGTTGTGAAAGCAGTTAAAAAAAACACTAATTTTACAACTCATAACCAGCATTCCTTAGGTCAAATTCAGGTTTATACTTTTTAGATGTCAAAGACAATACTCGCATTCTTCATACTCATAGCTTCTACCCAGTTAAAGGCGCAAGAAACAGCTTCTTTTCTGTTTAATAAGGGTTTTAACTATATAATTATTAATAAGGAGGTCTCCATAGAATATTTCACTAAAAGCTTAGAAAAAGACCCGGAATTTAGCTTAGCTTATTATTACAGGGGCCTAGCAAATTACAAAATAGGTAATTATGAATTAGCCATTGCAGATTTTAACAAAGCGTTAATTACCGATGAGAACATGATTAAATGCTTTATGTATAAAGGATTTGCTCATCAGCAGCTCGACCAGTCTACTAAAGCACTGCAATCCTTTGAAGCATATCTAGGGTCAAAATCTACCCCGAGCTCCTCCGACCATTTGGTAGTAGCTAAGGCCAAGGCAGCCACAGGAGACATTAAAGGAGCTTTAGCCTATTATAAGTTAGCACTTGGAGATATACCAACAGAAGAAAATTTGTATCGTTTATTTCTGGCTACCTATGATAATACGGAATACAAGAAAGCACTAGAGCTAATCAATCAAGTTATTAAGTTAAACCCCTCATTCTATGGTTATTATATTCATAAAGGTAAAGTTGAATTGATGATAAAGCAATTTGATGAAGCGCTTCATAATTTTGATTTATCAATAGGGCTCAATCCAGAAGTGTCTGACAGTTATTTCTTAAAAGGCAATACCCTCGATACATTAGGTAGGTTTGATGAAGCATTAATAAATTATACATCGGCAATTGAGCTAAACCCAACTGATGGAACCTATTATTCTAAACGTGGGAATACCAAAATGACCCTAGGTGATAAAGAAGGAGCTTGTTTAGATTGGACGATTGCTGGGAAATTGGGTTATTATGCTGACTTTGATAAAATAAAAACAGTGTGTGAACAGACTAACATATATAGCAAGTAATATTGCACTCAGAAAATCTAACTTTCTAATACCCAAAACTTAAAAAAACAAAAATTATGGATAACAGAAAACTATTACCTTATGTCTTTATCATTGGAGCAGTTCTTATCTTCGGGCTCATCCTTTCGAACAGCACGTTTTTAACCATTAAACCAGGAGAAACAGGCGTTCTTTTCAAGAAGTTCTCTGGTGGCCTTGACAAAGACATAGTTTATGGACAGGGATTTCATGTGGTTGCCCCTTGGAACACAATGTACATTTATAATGTAAAAGAGCAAACAGCCGAGGAAAAAATGAATGTGCTTGATAAAAATGGCTTGAGTATTGCCGTTGATGTAACCGTTCGATTTAATCCATTTCAAAACAAAATTGGTTATGTGCACGAACGTTTTGGTAAAGGTTATATCCAAACATTGGTTGTTCCAGAGGTTCGTTCAGCAGTACGACAGGTGATGGGCAGGTATTCTGCCGAAGAAATCTATTCTACCAAACGACAAGAAGTTGAAACAAACATTATTAATGAGGCAGAATTAACACTTAGTGGTGAAGATAATAATATTAAAATGAACGCCTTATTGATTCGTGAGGTAATTTTACCAGTAAATATAAAGAACGCTATTGAACTTAAACTTGGGCAAGAACAAGAATCTTTGGCTTATGAGTTCAAGCTGTCAAAAGAGCTAAAAGAGGCGGAACGTAAAAAAATTGCAGCCGAAGGAGAAGCTACTGCTAACAGAATTATTAACAGTAGTTTAACACCAGAACTTTTAAAAATGAGAGGTATTGAAGCCACTTTAGAACTTTCTAAATCGCCAAATTCTAAAACAATTATAATTGGCAGTGGTAAAGACGGAATGCCATTAATTTTAGGAGGCAACTAATAACCTGAGTTCGGGATAATATTTGTTAGTTAGCATCAAAGCCTAAATTTGAATAGCAATTTTGGAATAATTCCAACTAAAATTTTAATACTTAACACCTTACAGTAGCTTATTGTAAGGTGTTTTTTTTAGTTCCAAAACTAATTGAACTATTTGTGTTTATGCCTAGTCAAAAATCTTTCATTTCAGCACAAAATTTTGTAAATTGCATCCTAGTATAAAAGCGATAAAATCATTTTTTATTATGTCGAATTCAGCAGAAATTAAGATAAATGGCAAAACCTATGAGTTGCCAGTAATTGAAGGCTCTGAAGGTGAAGTTGCCATTGATATTGGCAAATTTAGAAGTCAGAGTGGTGTTATTACAATAGATCCAGGGTTTAAAAATACAGGCTCTACAAAGAGTGCAATCACATTTTTAGATGGCGAAAAAGGAATTTTAAGATATAGGGGGTATACCATTGAAGAACTCGCTGAAAAATCTTCATTTTTAGAAGTATCTTATCTGATTATCTATGGTGAGTTACCAGATCAAAAGACATTAGAACATTTTAAAAATGAAATCAGCCACCATACTTTAGTTCATGAGGATATTAAAAAGATTTTAGATGGCTTTCCTTCAGCAGCCCACCCAATGGGTGTTCTTTCTTCGTTGGTTACATCGCTTACAGCTTTCTACCCAGAGTCTTTAGACCCTAATAGGTCTTCTGATGAGGTAGATTTAAGCATTATAAGATTATTAGCTAAGTTGCCAACTTTTGCAGCATGGGCTTTTAAAAATGAGATGGGCCATCCGGTAATGTATCCTGATAACAAATTAGATTATACAGCTAATTTTTTAAAAATGATGTTTGGCTTGCCTGTAGAAGATTATGAAGTTGACCCTGTGGTAGCGAAAGCCCTAGATCAATTGCTGATTTTACATGCTGATCATGAGCAAAATTGCTCTACAGCTACAGTAAGAGTTGTAGGCTCGTCTCATGCAAGTTTATATGCGTCTATATCTGCAGGTGTTTGCGCGCTCTGGGGTCCTCTTCATGGTGGTGCCAACCAAGCAGTAATTGAAATGCTAGAGCAGATTCAAGCAGACGGTGGTGACACGGCTAAATGGATGGCAAAAGCAAAAGATAAAAATGACCCGTTCCGTTTAATGGGCTTTGGTCATAGAGTGTATAAGAACTTTGACCCTCGAGCTAAAATCATAAAAAAAGCTGCTGATGATGTACTAGCCAAATTAGGCGTTAATGATCCAATCCTTGATATTGCTAAAGGTTTGGAAGAAGAAGCTTTAAGAGATCCTTATTTCGTAGAAAGAAAGCTTTATCCAAATGTTGATTTCTACTCAGGCATTATTTACCGAGCATTGGGTATTCCTACAGAAATGTTTACCGTAATGTTTGCATTGGGTCGTTTACCAGGTTGGATTGCACAGTGGAAAGAAATGAGAGAAAATGGTGAACCCATTGGTCGTCCACGCCAAGTATATGTAGGAAGCAACGAAAGAAATTACGTTTCAATGGATAATCGATAGATTAAATCAGAAATTAATTAATTAAGTTGTTGAGTTGTCATTTATATTTGACACACCCAACAACTTTTTTTATGCATAAAATTATGACAACAAAAGAAGAATTTGAGAACGCTGCAATACAGTCAAAAGAGTTAACCCAAAGGCCAAGTAATGAAGACCTACTAAAACTCTACAGCTTATTTAAACAAGCAAGTGAAGGTGATGTTAGAGGCGAACGCCCTGCAGGATTCGATTTTAAAGGAGCTGCTAAATACGATGCTTGGGAAAGTATTAAAGGTACTTCTTCCGAAGATGCTATGGCACAGTATGTGGCCTTGGTAGGTCAACTACATGTAAACGAATAATGAAACTCTTCTATCAACCCGATATAATGAATGGCTCTCACTTTTTAACCGAAGAGGAGTCGAAACATTGTATTAAAGTGCTTCGGCACATTGTTGGAGACACCTTAGACGTGGTTGATGGTACAGGGTCAAAATTTAAAGTAAGAATTTTAGAAGCTCACCAAAAAAAGACAACTTTTGATATCATCAGCCATCAGCGAAAGGATGAGCTTCCCTATTATATTCATATTGGTATAGCCCCTACAAAACAAATTGAGCGAACTGAGTGGTTTTTAGAAAAGGCTATTGAAATTGGGGTAGATGAAATTAGTTTCTTTTTTGGTCGTCATTCTGAGCGTAAAAATATCAATTTAGAACGAATGCAAAAAAAGGCAGTTTCGGCTATGAAGCAATCGTTAAAATACCAAATGCCGATTATCAAACTTTACCAAGATTTAGAGAGCTTAATAAGCCATATTCCTGAAAAACAATCAAAATATATTGCCTATGTCGATTTTGATAACCCTCACAAATTAAAGGATAAAGTTCAAGTTAATGAGAATTCAGTAGTGCTTATTGGCCCAGAGGGGGATTTTAACAAAACTGAACTCGAATTAGCTTTTAGTAATGGGTTTCAAAAAGTTAGCCTTGGCCAAAGTCGGCTCAGAACAGAAACAGCAGGGCTAGTGGCCTGCCATACATTAAACTTGATGAATAGTTGAAATCAAGCTAGTTAGAGCCTTTACAAACTATGTGTCTGGATTAACCAATCCATAATTTGACAGCCAATGCTGTTACCATCACAATCATAAATCGCCTAATCCATACATCTCCTTTGCCTACAGACCATCTGCTGGCAATCCAGGCACCTCCCATATTGCCTACGGCAAGTGTGAGTCCATAAATCCAATTAATTTGATCTTCGATTATAAAAACAGCCAATGCGGCAATGGTGTAAGTAAATACTACAAACACTTTTATACTGTTAGATTTAACTAAGGAAATTCGATTAATTATGGTAAGTGAACCCATTATTATAAAGCCAACTCCTGCTTGAATAAATCCACCGTAAACACCTATAAAAAAGAAAGTTATGATACCAATAGCTTGGTGTTTCTTACCAAATCGCTCTAGTGTTTCATTTGGATTTTTTATAGGGTTGACAATGGTAATAATAACTACAGCTATCATCACAACAGCCAATATTTGATTAAATAATTCCCCTCTTATTTGAACTGAAAACTGAGCACCTAATATGGCACCCAATAAGGCAGAAATACCTACCCATAAGCTATATGGAAAAATAAATACACCCTTACTCTTAAACCCTGCTATGCCAGAGATATTTTGAAAGAAAATAGCTACTCGATTGGTGCCATTAGCCATCGAGGGCGGAAGACCTAAAAAGATAAGAATAGGCAAGGTAAGCAAAGAGCCTCCTCCAGCTACTGTATTAATAAAGCCAGCTACAACACCTACGGCCACTAAAAATACTGCTTGTAAATAATCCATAGATATTATTATCGAAAAAAAACAGGGCATTTATCGATTAATATGTTTGTTCAACGATTTTGATGAATTGACTATTTGAAAATAACTATCTTGTTTCTGCAATGATACGACTTTCCATAATTCTGCTTTTTAGTTGGCAAATTATGTTCGCTCAAAATAAAAGTGCTGTATATAAAAAAAGCAGCATTCAATTAGGGCTATTTCCTGGCATTAGTACCAATGGCCTCGATCCTGGTGAATACGAGAATATGTTCTCTCTCAACCTGTTTACAGGGTATGGCTATAGTACTCGCTATTTCGAACTTAACGGGCTAGCAGGTTTTAATACGGCTTCAGCTAGCGGTATTCATATTTCGGGTATAGCCAATTTTATTGGGGGAAACGAAATGGTAGGATTTACCGAAAAAGAAAAAAGGAAACAGCGTAGAAAAGGGTATGAGACAAATTTAACAGGGTTTCAAATCTCTGGTTTTTTAAATTACACAGGTACAAACACAGAGGGCGCCCAGATTACGGCTGGAGTGAATAACACCCAGAAATACCTGATTGGTGCTCAAATTGGTGGTTTGTTTAATTACGTAGGCAGTTTTACCATGGGTACTCAAATATCGCTTTTGGGCAATTACTCTAAGAAATCAATGTCGGGTGTTCAAATTTCACTACTGCTTAATACTACACAGGGAAGTAGCACAGGCATTCAATTGGGAGGTTATAATCATTCAGGTGTAATTAATTCTACCAAAGGGCCCAATCCGAGCAGCAATACAGGTATGCAAATTGGCGTAGTTAATACTACTGGCGATATGGGTGGGTGGCAAATTGGTATTTTAAATATTGGAAATCGAGTTGCAGGTACTCAAATTGGCATCATCAATATTTTTAAAAGTGCCAAACCTATTGATTATAAAGATGGACCTGCTTTTGGATTGCTCAATATTGGTGGCATTATGAACCCCAGAGCATATATGTCGGAACTATACTTAAGCAATTACGGTTTATTTACAGGCAAGCCACTTAATTTGAGGAAGAGAGCTGCCCTCCGAGGCTTTTATTCGTATAACGAAATCATTTATTCCACTAATTATAAGCAAGAGCGCGAAATTAAGTGGGGTGCCAGTTACCGACTTGGTATCATCTCCTTTACTAAATCGCAAGACCCAAATGTGTGGCGTAATTACTTTAATTTCTCTGCAGAACTGGGGCATTATAACCTTAACAAAAAGTTCGATGATGAATTACGAATGAGGTATGCAGCTCATATTGAATTGGGGTCAAGATTATCGAAAAAAATGAGCTCTTTCTATCCATTTATTGGCATTTCGTATAATTATATGCCCAACGCCATTGAAACTTCTCCTGAGTTTTTAGCAACTACTGCAGGCAATGGTAAGCTCTGGGCGGGTTATTCTGTGGGGATTATGATTCATTAATACAGCACTTCTTCTTCCTCGCTTCAAACGAGGAAGAAGAAGTGCTTTGCTAATCTAAAAATCCACTTACATTTGCAGCATGCAAATGTTCCCAATCAACTACGATGAACCCCTGTTTCGACCACCTAGTGAAGGGAATTCTTTAATTATTCAGGTAACTCTGGGTTGTTCATGGAACGAATGCTCATTCTGTGAAATGTACACCTCTAAATCATTTAAAGCTCGAAAAGAGGAAGAAGTATTTGCAGATATCGAAGCATTTAAACCCCATGCCTCGCAAATTAGGAAAGTATTTTTAGCGGATGGAGATCCATTAGTACTATCAACCAGTAGGCTTGTTAGGATATTGGAGAAGTTAGCTACCACATTTCCAAACTTGCGAAGAGTTTCCACCTATGCTTCTCCAAGTAATATGGCTCGTAAATCATTAGAAGATCTTAAGCTGCTTCGAGAAAAAGGCCTGTCTTTATTATACGTTGGGATTGAGTCTGGAGATAGCGAAGTGCTCAAAGCCATTAAGAAAGGAGAAACTTATCAAACCACCATTGAAGGGCTAAATAAATCGAAAAAAGCTGGTATGGATAGTTCTGTTATGATTATAAATGGCGTAGGAGGAACTATTTTAACGAAACAGCACGCAATTAACTCTGCTAAGGTGCTTAATTTAACCCAACCAAAGTTTGCTTCTACTTTGGTGTTAACTGCACATAAAGGACTAGCTCATTATAAAAATAGATATGATGGAGAGTTTATTGAGCTAAACACAACTCAGCTATTCGAAGAACTTCACCTTTTTATGAGCCACTTGGCCCTTGAAAGCACCATATTCAGAAGCGACCACGCTTCCAACAGCCTCGTGCTCAAGGGCGTGCTGGGTAAGGATAAACAACTCTTACTATCACAAATTGAGGAAGCCATAGATAATCCTGATGCGATGCACCTAAGAATGAGTAAGTCAGATATTAGATTTTAAGCTTAAGTAATTAAATATGAAATTAAAATTGCGCCCTTTTGATTTACATTTAAAACATACGTTTAAGATTGCCCATGACGAGCGAGATGTACAAAAAACATTAATTGTACAACTTAGTGATGGACAGTTTACAGGGCTAGGAGAGGGTACTGCTAGTAATTATTATAATAATTCACTCGAATCTATGGTGGAGGTAATTGAAGCGGCCAAAACTAAGATTGAAGCCTATGATGGCAGTAAGCCAGAAGAGTTTTGGGAGAAAACCAATGACATCCTTTCTGCTAATACATTTGCACAAAGTGCTATTGATTTAGCTATACACGATTTGTACGGAAAACTACAAGGAAAACCATTACATAAGATTTGGGGACAAAATATTCAACGACTTCCACAGTCTAACTACACCATTGGTATTGATTCTATTGAAACAATGGTTAATAAAATGAAGGAAGTGCCTTGGCCAATCTATAAAATTAAGTTGGGCACATCTGAAGACATTGCCATCATAAAGGAACTACGGAAACACACCAATGCTGTTTTTAGGATAGATGCCAATTGCGGTTGGGGTGTGGAGGAAACCATTGAGAATTCCAAACTATTTAAAAAGTTGGGAGTTGAATTTATCGAACAACCCTTAAAAGCAGATAATTGGAAGGGGATGAAAGAAGTTTATGCCCATAGCGCGCTCCCAATTATAGCAGATGAAAGCTGCATTAAAGAAGATTCTGTTGCAAAATGTAAAGGGTATTTTCACGGGATTAATATTAAACTTATGAAATGTGGAGGGCTAACTCCCGCGCGAAGAATGATCGAACAGACCAAGCAACTTAGCCTTAAAGTAATGGTTGGTTGCATGACAGAATCTTCTGTAGGGATTTCAGCCATTGCACAATTAAGCCCCCAACTAGATTATATAGATATGGATGGTAATATGCTTTTAACAAATAACATTGCCCAAGGGGCTCGCTTAGTAAATGGCAATATAAAGCTACCTTCTGCAAACGGAATAGGAGCAGAGTTAACTCAGTTTTTAGTCTAATTTTGTGCCGTGAATACATTCCCCAAAGATGTTATCTCTTTTATTAGTCAAAGTCAAACTAATTATATGCTTCAGCCTTGGGGACTAATCCTTCCAGGCTCCAACATTAGTTTTGTTTTCCATTCAATAGAAGAAACGGACGAGCCAGGTTATTCCATCCCTGATAATAGTAAGATTGTACATATTTGGGAAGACCATTGGTCGCTTAAAAGAAAGGTAGTGCAGGCTAGAATTAATTCTCTTTTTAATTTAACCACACGTGTATTTGCTCGAAAAACCAAGATTGCAAAACTTCATAAACCAGAATTAATGGCTTTCTTGAAAGAGAACCACCTCAATGTAGCTGCCAATGGTAAGTTTAAATATGGGTTAATGCTTGGTGATGAACTAATGGCAGTTGCTGTATTTAGTGCATCTTGTCCTGTTCATAGGGGAGAAGAGGTATTTAAATCACATCAACTTATACGTTTTTGCAATAAAAATGGAATCACCGTAGTGGGCGGATTAAGTAAACTTATATCGCATTTTATAAAAGAGCAGGCACCTGAAGATATTATGACTTATGCAGACTTGGATTGGTCAAACGGAGGAGGTTATTTAAAGATTGGATTTGAAAAGATAGGAGAGTTGGCTCCTCAATCATTTAGTATCCATGCTGATTCGAGTATTAGAAATTATAAACCCGATAATGGAAGTGAAAATGAGCCACCCCATAAGTTTTTTAACCAAGGGAGTGCTAAATATCTCTTAAACCTAAAAAAGAAGAATGCCTGATAAATTAATTGTGATAACAGGCCCCACTGCTGTGGGTAAAACCAAGCTTGCAGCACACCTTGCCTTTGCCTTAAATGGAGAAGTGTTAAGTGCTGACTCCAGACAAGTGTATAGAGGCATGGATATTGGCACAGGTAAAGATTTGGACGATTTTACGGTTAATGGAGTTGATATCCGATACCACCTTATAGATATTCAAGAAGCTGGCGATAAATACTTTATCAACCAGTATTTTAAGGACTATGTACAAGCATTGGAAGACGTGCAAGCTAGACACAAACAACCTATTTTATGTGGCGGCAGTGGTTTATACATCGAAACAGCTTTGGAAGGTAATCCTTGGGCGGCTATTCCGATTAATGAGGTGTTAAGGGAAAAATTAGAGAAACTAGATGAGCGAGAGCTGTTGAGAAGAGTAGAACTAATTCCTTCATATATTTTAAAACAGCTTGATATTGGCACCACAAAGAAAATAAAACGTGGGATTGAAATAGGAGAGTACCTTTCAACTAATAACGCTCCAGTACGAAAAATGCCAACCATTGAACCTATCATTTTTGGGTTACAATTAGACAGAGAGTTGGTTAAGAAACGTATTCATGAGCGGTTGCTCTACCGTTTAGAAAACGGAATGATTGAAGAAGTAGAAGCCTTGCTTGCATCAGGTATTTCTGCTGCAGATTTAACCTACTACGGCCTTGAATATCGTTGGATAACGGCTTATTTATTGGGGGAAATGGATAAGCCTGAAATGATTAACCGTCTAAATATTGGCATCCGTCAGTTTGCCAAACGCCAAATGACTTGGTTTAGACGCATGGAGAAAAAGGGCTATAAGCTGCATTGGTTGGATGCCACCAAGCCAACAACGGAACTAGTGCAGGAAATTAAAGACCAAGTCTCCATATTAAAATAAGGTTTATTACTTCCGTTATTATATAGAAAAACTTTCCCCGCATCCGCAGGTACGAGTAGCATTAGGGTTAACAAATTGAAAACCCTTTCCATTTAATCCATCACTAAAATCCAACGTAGTGCCAATCAGGTATAGAAGGCTTTTTTTATCTACTACAATTTTGAGCCCGTTGTCTTCATATACATCATCACGCTCTCCAATATCTTCATCAAAGCCTAAATCATACATTAACCCAGAGCAGCCACCTCCTTTTACAGATACTCTTAAATTATAGTTATCTGGGTGTCCTTCTTTATTACGAAGAGTTTTAAGTTCAATTTTGGCTTTATCTGAAATAGTAATCATAGCGATGTTATTTTATGTTATAAGGTTTAAATCTACAGCAAAAACTGTTATGATTTACATATCTAGGGTATAAAAATCACCTCAATTTAACATGTATATCTGCCTATTGCTCTAACCTAAGTGTTATTGATAGTACATTTGCAAATAGTAGAAATCAGTTGGTTGTTGGTTGTTACAAAAATACTGAATTGAGCTATAATATGAGCATGCAAAAAATAGAACATCTTGGGATTGCTGTTGATAATTTAGAAGAAGCTAATACACTCTTTTCTAAATTGCTTGGCACCAAGCAATATAAAGTAGAAGAAGTTGACAGTGAAAAAGTAGCCACCTCTTTTTTTAAAATAGGAGATACTAAGATTGAACTATTAGAAGCTACTGCAGAAACCTCGGCTATTCATAAGTTCATTCAAAAGCGAGGGAAAGGAATTCATCATATTGCCTTTGGTGTAGAAGATATCTACTCCGAAATGAAACGTTTAGTACAAGAGGGATTTGAATTATTAAACGAAGTGCCAAAGGAAGGAGCGGATAACAAATTAGTGTGTTTTTTACACCCAAAAACTACCGGTGGTGTGTTAGTAGAAATTTGTCAAGATAAGAAATAATGGAGAATAGCGAAAAGAGAACAGAACTTGGAGAACTTGGAGAATTTGGATTAATTGATCAAATTCAACAATCTGTTGAACTTAGAAATGAATCGAGTGTATTAGGAATTGGAGATGATGCCGCACTTATAGATGCAGGGGGTTATTATAAAGTGGTGTCAACCGATTTGTTAAGCGAAGGAGTACATTTTGATTTATCTTACTTTCCCTTAAAGCACTTAGGTTATAAGGCGGTAGCTGTAAATGTATCAGATATTGCAGCCATGAATGCCATTCCTGAGCAAATCGTGATTAGTCTCGCTTTAAGTAACCGTTTTTCGGTAGAAGCTATTAATGAGTTTTATGAAGGCGTATATATGGCCTGTGAAGACTATAAAGTAGATTTAGTAGGAGGGGACACTTCTTCTTCACCAGGAGGATTATTTGTTTCGGTTACTGCCATTGGTAAAGTGGCCAAAGACAAAGTGGTAAAACGAAGCGGAGCTAAGGGCAAGGATATTATTTGTGCCACAGGCGATTTAGGAGGAGCTTATGTGGGGTTACAGGTATTGGAAAGAGAAAAGCAAGTCTTCTTGTCTGACCCAAATATGCAACCTCAGCTAGATAAATATGAGTATTTGGTAGGCCGTCAATTAAAGCCTACCGCTCGAATGGATATTATTCATGAACTAGATGACTTGGGCATTGTGCCTACTTCAATGATTGACATTAGTGACGGGTTGGCTTCAGAACTACTCCATCTTCAAAAGCACTCCGGGCTAGGCATTAAAATTTATGAAGATAAATTGCCAATTGATAACCAAACCTACGAAACAGCAGTTGAATTTGGGCTCGACCCAATTACCTGCGTGTTAAATGGGGGAGAAGATTATGAGTTGCTTTTTACCATTAGCCAAACTGATTTTGAGAAACTAGAGAAGCACAGAGATATTCATTTTATAGGTTTTATGGATGAAAAGGATAAAGATGCTGGCCTCGTAACCAAAAGTAAAACATGGATACCTTTGAAAGCACAAGGCTGGAACCATTTTAAAAAGTAAAATTTGGAGTGCAATTTAGAGCGAAAAGAGACTCTTCACATGGAATGCTCAGAGTGACGGTCTTTACCTTACCGTCATTCTGAAGGTTTCGCCTGAAGAATCTCTTTTAGCAGTAGTGAGGAGTCTTTACTTACCTTCAATTAATTTCTCCAATCTCAATAGCCTTTCTTCCAAACTCTTAATTTTTGCACTGCTCTCTTGCTCAAGTAAAGCATTTTTAGCTTCTAGTTCTTTTACGGCTTCTATCAAATGCGGTATTAGCCCTACATAATTAACGGATTTATACCCATCTGAGGCCTCTTTTACCAATTCTGGTAGTATTTTTTCGATTTCTTGCGCAATTAAGCCCGTTTGTAGGCTCTCCATATCGTGCGGTCTTACGGCATTCCATTTGTAATGTACCCCTTGCAATTGCCTGAGTTTGGTAAGGCTTGCTGCTAATGGCATAACCTCCTGCTTTAGCCTTGCATCTGAGAGCTGGGTAAGCGTACCTGCCAGCGTGCCATTGCCATTTTTATAAATAATTAAGGCATCGGAGCGACCAATATTGCTGTTTCCATTTCCAACTACAAATAACCTGTCTGCGACATTAAAACCAATAGTCGAATTTGGGGTATAATCAGTATTAAATATACCAATTGTTGTTTCTGAAAGTGACCGGGCAAATGTATTGAACCCCATAGCCGTGGCATTATCTCCAGAAGCTGTAGTACCGTTACCCATGGCTGTGGAATTAAAACTAGAAGCAATAGTACTGAAACCCATGGCTGTGGATCGATGACCAGAAGCATTAGTACGCTCACCCATGGCTGTGGAAGCACGCCCTGAAGCAGTAGTATTCAGACCCATAGCCGTGGCATTATCTCCAGAAGCAGTAGTAGTGTTACCCATGGCTGTGGAAGAAAAACCAGAAGCAGTAGTACCGTTACCCAAGGCTGTGGCTCGATTACTAGAAGCAGTAGTACGCTCACCCATGGCTGTGGAAGACCAACCAGAAGAAATAGTATTGAACCCCATGGCTGTGGATCGATTACCAGAAGCAATAGTACCCTCACCCATGGCTATGGATATATCCCCTGATGCTGTAGTATTCACACCCATAGCTACAGAATACTCTCCCCGGTTTGCATCGTCCCATTGCGTACCGTCAACAATCCCGGCCCTAAAAGCTGCTTTGCTTTTATCAAAAAACATACGGGCGTCATTATTGGCATCTCCGTCATCATCCAATTGTGGGCTGCCAAACACAAAATCATCGGTGGTGTAATCTCCCGGTGCATTGGAGGTAATGTTGGTGGTGGTGGTAAAAGCACCACCTGAACCTGCTGCCCAGTTTAGGGTGCCAGCCCCATCTGTGGCTATTACCTGGTTGGCAGTGCCATCTTGTGCGGGCAGGGTATAAGCAGCACCAGTTCCTGCATTATCGCCATCTAGGGTAAGCAAACCGTTAAGAATGGCATTGCCACTTTTATAGATAATTAAGGCATCTGAGCGAGTTGCTCCGTTTTGCCCATTACCTATTACAAATAATCGATCAGTAGTATTAAATGTTGTTGCTGAGTTTGGTGTGTAATCGGTATTCCATGCCCCAGGGGTTGTTTCTGCAAAGGATCTTGAAGTAGTTCGATTCCCCATGGTTGTGGAATAGTCACCTGAAGCAGTTGTAGTGTAACCCATGGCCGTGGATACAAACCCCGAAGCAACAGTACCGTTAGCACCCATAGCGATTGATCCTCCTCCAGAAGCAATTGTAGTCGCACCCATAGCAGTAGAATTAATACCTGAAGCAGTAGTGCCACTTCCCATAGCAGTAGAATTAATACCTGAAGCACGAGTACCATTACCCATAGCTGTGGAACTTTCCTCTGAAGCTGTGGTACTAAGTCCCATAACGGTGGAATATTCACCTGAAGCAACACTATTACTACCCATAGCGGTGGAGAAATTACCTGAAGCAATGGTAGAATTGCCTGTAGCTGTCGATCTTTGACCTGATGCAACCGTACTTTCACCCATAGCCACAGAATACAGCCCTCGATTTGCATCATCCCATTGCGTACCGTTAGCAAACCCCGCTCTAAACGCCCCTTTGCTTTTATCAAAAAACATACGAAAGTCGTTAGTTGCATTGCCGTTGTCATCTAATTGGGGGCTGCCAACTACAAAATCATCGGTGGTGTAATCTCCTGGGGCATTGGAGGTTACGTTGGCGGTAGTGGTAAAAGCTCCACCTGAATACGGGCTTAAGTCAATAGTAGTTGCAGTTCCGTTATTGGTAATTGTTAGGTTATTGCCTACCAGTTGCAAGTCTTGAATTTCATTTGCAGGGTCAAAATCAGCATCGTTTACGGCATCGGTAAAGCTACCCCCACTATTGGATAGCGTTACGGTGCTACCCGTTTTCGAAATAGTTTGCAGTTCGTTGGTATTGCTGTTATCAGCATTTGGTAAGGTGCTTAAATCCACAGAAGTATCTCCCCCAGCATCTGTAAGAGTAAGGATCGATCCTGATAGGGTAACACCTTGTACTAATTCGTTGGTGGGATCATTATCTGATAGCACTACCGAGTTTCCACCTGAAATAGATAGTTCATTATTGTTTAAAGTTAAATTTTGCATTTTTGCATTAAGTGCATAGGGAGAACCCAATAATTCCTCAACTCCCAAAAATTCATATCCGTTACCCAAGTCAATTTCCACTTGCATAAAGTAAGAAATTTCACCCCAGTTTAAATCTTCCAACCTATTTCCAAAACTAATATTTCCTCTACCTACTATTAACCTAAAAATTCCAAAAACATCCGTTTTAGCTATATGGGTTTCTTGGTAAACCTCTGGTCCATTTTCATTGCCTTCTAAAATAGTAAAACGTAAATCAATATCACGGTTTGCTAAAACCTCCCCTTGAGAATCTCGCCCAAATCCTTCGGATTGAGATTTGTCGATAGCGACTGCCTGGTAGGTAAAGCCAAGATTTTGTGCAATGGTGGTATTTGTAAAAAAGAAACTAACTACTATTAAAATAATGGAAACGAGGTAGGTTTTCATAGGTCTTTAGCGTTTTATTTGTGATTTTTTAGTTTTTGCTATTTTCTATTTATACGAAAAAATACGGTGGCTGCTACTCTAAATGAGTGAATAGTTGCTTGTTGATTCAGGTCTTTTTCCAAGTTATTTAATCCTCTTAAATAACTAACCAAAAGTGTGGTATAAGCTTCATCGGAAATATTATATCGAATGCCCGTTTCAATATTTATACTCAGGTTGACCCTGCTCAATTCCTCTGTGATATCAAACTGGCTAAAGCCTTGTGTTTGGGAGCCACTTAAAAGAAAATCGTACGATAGGCCTCCTCCGAAAAAAAGCCCTGTTTTACTTAAAAAATTAGGAGAATATCGGTAGGTGAGTACGGATGTGATATACTGCATTTGCCATGTGGTTAGCAGGCTGTTTTCTTTATCTTCGAATTTGCTCGATTTATAACCTGCCTCTATGCCTAAAAGATGGGCTGATTGTTTTTTTTTGGTTTGCTCATTTAGTTTTAGACTGTAAAGCATTGTAGCAGTTATGCCTGGCAACCCTTTAAGGTTTTTATCTACAACCCCGCTCGAGTTTTTAAACTTTACATTGCTAAAATTGCCTCCTAGGCTAAACCCTACCGATTGCTGTGCGTTGGATAGCAGGGAAAGTGTTAAAATAATTACTAAAAATATGTATTTCATGCAGTTTTGGTGCTGGTTTTTGGAGAAATTCTATTGCATCATCAATAATGTAGCGTGTAAAGGTGTTCCATTTTTTTTGAATACCTTGAGCAGGTAAAGTCCTTTTGGGAGGCTTGTAAAATTTAATGAATAGGGTGGACTTGTTTTTACAGGTATTGCTTCTTTAATCAGCTTTCCTTCAGTTGTATATAAATTTACTTTTAATGCTACTGATTGTACTTCAGCTATTGTTTTTATATAAACGATTCCTGAAGAGGGATTTGGGTAAATGGAGATATTCGTTTGGGTATAACCTGTACCTGCACTAAACATAGGGTGCTGAAAGCCTTGCAGAAGTGTAATTTTTTGGTTACTAAAAGCATTGGTTAAAGAGGATTGACCAATGGTTTGGTTAATGGCTACATTGCTTTGTGTAGAAAATATGACGCCCCCCGAAGTGCTTGCTGTAGATTTTAACAGATACACACGTTGTGCTTGTAGCTGAGTAAACGTAAGTGTACACAGCAAAGCAAAAAAAACTTTAAACTTGAGTCCACTCCGCAAACTCACATGTTTTATAAAATTGGTTATTTTTCGGAGTGGACTCAAACTTTGTTTGTTAAATAGAGTGTTAAAAGTAACAAAATACTTTTTTAAACTTACCTCCTCAACTCAAAATAACCTTTTACGGTTTCAAATTTATCTGTAGGTAGTTTTAAAACAACGGTATAATAATAAGTGCCAGTTGGTAATTCTTTGGCTCCACCTACGGAGGCCAAGCCCGTAAAAATTTTATCTTGGTTATTATAGCCTTCTATTTCAAAAACAATATCGCCCCATCGGTTAAATATTTTAACATTATTAGTTGGGTAGGCTTCTATGTACCTAAATTCTAAAAAGTCGTGCCTGCCATCACCATTAGGGCTTACGGCATTATAAGCTTCAATGGGTAAAGCTTCTACCGTTATAAAAATGCTGGCTTCGGTACATGCGCCATCAAAATCACACACTTCAATCACAACCTCATCTACCCCAAAAAATATCATTCCAGTGTAGTCAACAACTAAATTATTGTCTGCATCTAAAGTAGCAGGAGCTCCGCTACCAGGTTGTTGAATTATCTGTATGGACGATAAATCTATATTGCCATTTAGATCTGTAATTAAGTCGATAATATTAATGGTTACAGGTACACCAGGTATGGTGGTAGCGTTGCCATCATTAAACTCTGGAGTCGTATTAGGAATGGTGATTGTTGCGGTAGCGTTTGCTGTTTGATTGCATTGGTTTTCTACTTGAAAATCAAACGTATCTGTTCCTACATTGCCTTCCAAAGCAGTATATGTAATGGTGCCATCATTATTAATTATTGCAGTACCTTTTTGTGGTTGAGATAAAAGGATGGTAGTTGTTACATCATCATTATTAATAAAACTTCCGTTAAAAACATCTATGGTGGAGGTTTCGTTTACATTTATAGTGGCTGATTGATCTATTATGCTTATTGGCTGGCTAATGGTTACAATCATTTGGTCATTTACATCTGTGCAATTTACTGCGGATGCTGTAAAGGTTAAGATTACGGAGCCTGTGTTTCTGTCATTGAAGCCTAATGTATAGGTGGTGTTTGGTAAATTAATATTGCCAAAAGAACCATCTCCAGAAGTTGACCATGTGCTAAAACTAGCTCCTCCTCCAATTATACCCACTAGATTTACAATATCGGTACTACAAACAAATTGGTCTGCCCCTGCATCGGCTGTAGGTGGGGCTTGACAACCAGCAGCTGGTTGCGAAATATCGAGAGATATAAATAGAGGGCTGCTAAGGTTTGGAAGGTCTGATTGTAAAACTATTTTTCCACTCCCATCTAAATTAGCACTATTCACTGCTGCCGGAGGGGAATTCATATTACCAGCCATATCTGTCCAATATATTTTCCCAATATTAACATCTATAGCTAAACCATAGGGTAAATTGGGAGAAATCGATGGGATTGTATTTTTGCTTCCAGAAACATTCGCTAAATTTGCTTGAAAAATGTCACCAGCAGCATTAAATATATCTCCATTTGAGGCTGTCCAGTAAATAGTATTAGCCGTGGCATTAATTACCACATCGTTATAGGTGTATTGCTGGCCTGCGATAGTTTCGGTAACTAATACAACATCATTTGTGCCATCTATATTTACCTGATGTAGAGAAGCAATGTTATCTCCAGTAAGTGCATCAATAACATTTTCTGTGTAGTAAATTAAATTTGCGGTTGTATCTATAGCTATGCCTATGGGGTTACTAAGCCCTAGTACTAGTTCTGTAATAGTAACATTAGCTGGGTCTGTCTCTAATAGGCTTGCCGTTTTAATTTTTCCATCGTAGGTACTTACCCAATACATATTATCTCCGGTAACATCCAAGGCTATTCCCCCCATTTCTCTATTTGTATCAATCCCATCATTCATAAAATTATTAACATTTACTAACCCGGTTGGGTCAATTTCACCTTTTCTAATTTGACCCCAATTATTTGTCCAGTACACTATTTTATTTAGGGTATTAATAGCTATACCACGAGGGTTGTAAGTTGGCTCTGCATGATATTGTTCAAAAGAAGTTCCATCAAAATTAGCCCTGTTTATTTCGTTTCCGCTTTCTTCAGTCCAATACACTTTAGGCTCAGGTGCTGTTATTTCCCCTGTAAGGTTGAAACTGAAACTGCTGTCGTCATCATCATTATTTATTATGGCAATTGGTTCGTTAAAAGAACCTTGTGCCATTCCTGATAAAGTAATTTCAACAACTCTTACTCCTGGAGAGCCATCTTCTATTGCAGGAATAATAAAAGGGTAGGGAGTAGGTGGCACAACAGTGAATGGAGCAGCTACCGAAATATCTGAAACAGTTAAATCAACCATTCCAGAGTTGATTATTGTTATCTGTCTTGTTATATCTGTGCCTACTGTAGCTGACATGAAGTCTATTGTGTAGCCCATTCCATTAGGTATAGTAGGGAAAGAAAACCTGTTAGGTCCATCGAAAACTGCGATTGCTGGTCCGAAAATATCTCCTGTTATAAGGAAGTCGTATGGGTTTTCATCTGAATCGTTGCTTTCAATCATTAGGGTTTCTGCAAAGTTACCGCTAACGGTTCCATCAAGTGTAATGGTAAGCACAAGTGTTCCATCAATAGGGATTGTAAAAGGTACAGACGGATTGTTTAGAGAGAATGCCCCTCCTGTAACGGATACGCCAGTAATATTAAGCACAGCAGAGCCTTTGTTTTCAATGGTAATTTGCCTGATTG
The DNA here is from genome assembly GCA_021648745.1 of Cyclobacteriaceae bacterium. Classification (GTDB taxonomy): domain Bacteria; phylum Bacteroidota; class Bacteroidia; order Cytophagales; family Cyclobacteriaceae; genus JAKISE01. Next base: position 44,253 of record JAKISE010000002.1, on the reverse strand, counting down.
CATCAGTACCGCGTAACGTACTGCCAATGATTAAACCTGAGACATCTCCATCTAAAATAATATTGCCGGTAGTAGTATTGTTATCAAATATCTTAATTTCGGGTTGGGTAATGGCTGTTACTTCTCCTATAAGGTTAAACTCAAATGGGTTGGTAAAAGAGTCACTTGTTATAGACAATGTTTCGTTAAACGCACCTGATGTTGGACTGTTTAACTGCACAACAATTGTTAGTGAGTTACCGGAAGTAATTGTTACAGGAAATGCAGGGGAGGTAACAGAAAAAACCATTGAGCCAAGGGTAGGAACAACATTAAAATTAGTTATAACAGAGGAGGTGCGGTTTTGGATGGTAAAACTATAGGTTTTATTTGCTCCCGTATTAATTGACCCAAAGTCAAAAGGGTTTGCCTGCCCGTTAACTATTTCCGGGCCTGTGGTATCGCTTCCTTCAAACACGAGAATGCAGTTTTGGCCTGCATCATTTATTGTCCAATTAAAACTAGTAATTATGCTTGCTCTAGCACTCTCACCATTACAGTAGTTAAGGGCAAAGGCACCTAAGTTCTCATTCATACTTAGTGTTAGCCCTTCCCAGCCGATCAGTAAATTATCGAAATTATCAACTGAAAGACCTGAGTTGTTAAGCATATCGATAAAATTGGTAACATTACTTACCTCCCAACCACCAAGGTTTTGATTAAAGGAGGATGCCCCATTAAACATCCTCTGCATCCCGATTGCACTACTTACGATCCAGCCCGAGATATCCTGATTAAAAGCAGTGTTGTTTTCGAACATTCCATTAAAATCGCTTACATTGCTTACATCCCAACTGCTTATATCTTGATTAAATGCTGTGGCTCCTTGAAACATCGAGCTCATATCTGTAATGCTTGAAGAATAGACATTCCATGCGCTCAAGTCTTGGTTAAATACTGTGGCATATCTAAATAAATTACTCCAACTAGTAACACCACTTAGGTTCCAGCTACTAATATTCTGGTTAAAGGCGGATGCATCGTTAAACATAGAACTGATATTAGTAACACTGCTTACATCCCAACCGCCAATATTCTGGTTAAAGTCAAGGGCACTTTCAAACATCGACCTCATATTGGTAACATTAGCTGTATTCCAAGCATCATCGCCATTATTTCCTCCTCCAGGTTTGAAACTAATATCCTGATCGAAAGCAAAGGCAGCGAAAAACATAAAACCCATATTGGTAACATTACCCACTTCCCAGGCCCCAATATCCTGATTAAAGTTTTCCGCAAAAATAAACATCTCACTCATATCTAAAACTGCACGTACATCCCAGCCACTAATGTTTCCGTTAAACGCCTCAGCAAACCTAAACATTCTCCTCATAGTGATAATATTGCTTACATCCCAGCTACTTAAATCGCTATTAAAGAGATCTGTATTTCTAAACATTTCGGTAAGGTTTGTTACAGAACTAAGATTTGGTGCACCTGCGCCCGTAGCAATAGTTAAAAAAGAACAGCCACTAAATGCAGATGCCATTGTCGTCCAAGGGTTGGTGCCCCATTGCTCTATGGTTAATATTTTATCCTTGTCTCCACCATTGTTAAAATAAATCCGAGGAAAGTCTTCTGTTATGGTAACTGTATAGGTTCCTGCTATTGCATAGGTATGAGTAATATTTCCGTTAACACCAGTATCATTCATGCCATCTCCCCAATCTACTTTATAATCGTATCCTCCACCAAGTGTGGGTATGGTAATTTGGTCATCGCTTGATGAGCCATTATTGTCAGTTTTCCAAGTAGTTATAAACTGTGCGCTGGCTATTCCACCGTAAAGCATAAACAAGCCTAAGATGTAAATTTTGATCTTCTTCATACTAAATTAAAAAAAGCGTTGAAAAATTGATTGATGACTGAATAGTGCTAAATCGGCACTCAACATTATTTCATTGGTGGGTAAACCATTGCCAGTTAAATTTTTGCCTAGCATTTCAAAAGAATAGCCAATTTTATAGGCATCCATAAATTCAAATTGCAGCATGCCACCCCATGTGTTAAAGTTTCGAGTGAAAGCCCCAACCCAAAACTTATTTAATAACAGTGCACTCATGTTTATATCTACTGATAGTGGAGCCCCCTTTACTCCTTTTAGCAGCACCATTGGTTTTAGTTTTACAGTTGGAGATGCTTGAAAAATATAGGACCCGGATAGATAGAAATGTCGCTCATAAATAATATTTACATTTCCTGATTCAAATTTTGAATTCATCATTCTCGGTACTGATAATCCTATATAGTAGGTATCAGACATTAATGAAACACCTGCTCCAAAGTTAACTTTAGTAACCGATTCCACATTTCCTTGAAAAAAAGGATCGTCTCCTACTTTTAGGTTTAATCCTGTATCATCTATTCTTATGTTCATAAGGCCGGTTTGCAATCCAAAAGAAAATGCTTTGTCTGCTTGCCGAATTTTATAGGCATAACTAAGTTGGGCTTGGGTATTGGTATTACTCCCTAGCACATCATAAATTAAAGTGGCTCCTAAGCCCACTTTGCCATCGATTATAGAAGTAGAACCACTAAAAAAGTAGGAGGTAGGAGCCCCCTCGAAACTAGACCATTGAAACCTTGAGTTTAATGAAAAGGTGGTAACATTATTAATGCCCGCATACGAAGGATTAAAGGCCAACTGATTAAACATGTATTGGCTCATAATGGCATCTTGTTGAGCATAAGAGGTAAAAGGGAATAGAATTAAGAATAGGACTAATACCTTAAAACAAGGAGAGATGGTTTTCATGGATTTGATTAAAATCGGATTAACATGCAAAATTAACATTCTTATAACATCATTGTTTTATAATATTTTGATATGATTAATGAAATTAAGACCAAATGAAATTTTATATTAATACGATTTTAATTATATATATGCTACATATTTTCAATATTTTAAGGTATGAAAATAGGCCCACCGTCAAAGAAATATTGGAAGAACCTTTAACCTATAATCCGAGTTGGGCAACATCCATTAAGTATTTTGAAAAAGGAGAAAGTGCAAAAATGGTGTATGATATTACAAAAAAAGCAAGAGTTGAAGGAACAGGTTTTGATATTACCACTCAAGTATTTACCGCAAAAGGGAAAGTGCTTTGGCTTAGAATAATTGATAAAACAGAGAAGAAAGGGGGAAAATATTTCCGACTTTACGGCTCTTTGCAGGATATTACCAATAGAAAAAAAGGTGAAGACAAACTAAAATTAGCTCTAGAAGAAAATAAAGACATAAAAGTTGCGCTCAACCAATCAGCGATTCTTGCATACACAAACGAAAAAGGTGTAATTACGTATGCTAATGATAAATTCGCTAAAATTTCTAAATATTCTATAGAAGAATTAATAGGTGCTGACCATCGAATATTAAATTCAGGGCATCACTCTAAAGAGTTTATGAAAGACTTTTGGACTACCATCAAATCAGGAAAAATATGGACCGGAGAAATAAAAAATAAGGCAAAAGACGGCTCTTTTTATTGGTTACAAGCCACAGTAGTACCTTCTGTTAGAAAAAGAGGAGAAATTACTAAATTTATAGCGATCCGCTATGATATTACGGATAGAAAAAAAGCTGAAGAGTCAATAAAGAAACATCAAAAAGAGCTTGAGAGAAAAAACATGAAATTAGAAAAAATAGCGTGGTCTTTTTCGCATGAGGTACGCGCACCAGTTGCCACCATTATGGGCCTTTCCAGTATTTTTAATTATAAGGATCATTCCGATCAAATTAATAAAGAAGTGATGACTAAAATCCAGAGACCAATTAGCTCTTTGAATGAATTGGTCTCAAATATTGTTAATGACATTAATGACATTAATTAAATATTACTTGTGTTAATACCGTCTTTAAGCCCAATAACTTACTAACCTGAGTTCGGGATAAGGAATAGCTGCCAGAAAATAAAATAGTAGGTGAGCTTTTTAATATAAAAAGCAAAGATATAATGGATTATTTCAAGATTTTTATATTCAAAAGATTGCCTGCTAACCTGAGTTCGACCTAAGAAAAGCATTGATTTAGCGTAAAATAAGCAGAAAAAGCTATATATTTAAGTATCTGAAAACCAAATAGATAACCTCTTTTCTGCTTATGATTTCTAAAGATAAAATTACTGAAATTTTCTGTTCTATTGATGATTTTTGCAAGGTTTTTGAACCTGCTTTGACTAAAAAACTTATATCTGATGGGAAAAAGCACCGAAACAGAGCTTTTAAAATGTCAAAGAGTGAAATTCTTACCATAACAGTACTGTTTCATTTAAGTGGGCACCGAACTTTTAAACACTTTTATAAATTCTATATTCAAGTCCATCTCAAAAATGAATTCCCAGAAACTGTTTCTTATAATCGATTTGTAGAGTTGATGCAAAGCAATATGCTTCCTCTAGTTCTATATCTAAAAACTTGTTGTTTAGGAGAATGTACAGGTATCTCTTTTGTGGACTCTACACCTTTAAGAGTCTGCAAGAATAAGCGTATTAGAGCTAACAAAGTCTTTGAAGGCATAGCCACCACTGGTAAGTCAACAATGGGGTGGTTTTATGGATTTAAGCTCCACATAATTGTAAACGACAAAGGTGAAATACTTGATTTTATGATCACACAGGCCAATGTAGATGATAGAACTCCACTAAAATCTGAAAACTTTCTTAAGAAGATAATGGGTAGTATCTATGGAGATAAAGGCTATTTATCTAAAGAATTATCCTCCTTATTATTTGATCAAGGACTTCACTTAATTACAGGTATCAGAAATAATATGAAAAATGTATTAATGACGATGAGAGATAAAATATTATTGAGAAAAAGATCAGTTATCGAAACAATTAATGACCAACTTAAAAATATTTGCCAAGCTGAACACTCTAGACATAGAAGCTTTAGCAACTTCATTACCAATTTGGTAGCCAGTATAATTGCCTATTCTTTTCAAGAAAAAAAGCCTAGCATCAAATTTGAAACTAACACGCAAACTTCACAAATAGCTCTTTTCTATTAGTTCCTTAGGTCGAACTCAGGTTGCTAGATATTTTCCCTTTGGGCTTTAACGAAACTTCCCTAAACCTCCTTATATTTTCTTGAATTAACCCGTTAGTCCTACAAAAATCTAAGTTGTTTATGAAAGTTTCGATTAAAGCTGACCGTATTCCTTAGGTCGAACTCAGGTTACTAACTCTATCATTGAAAACCTCTACAAACACACTAAATGGGACAGTGCCTCTCAATTATCTCATTTGGCACCAGTAATGTGGAGAGGCTATTTCAATAGCTATCGGGTTACTCTTTGTAATATTTATCTTCGCAATTCAAAATACCCGTTCACAGTTTGAACTTCTCCACCTAGTACTTTTAGAGTAACCGTATAATAATAAGTTCCTGTCGGCAATTCGTTTGACCCTCCAAAATTGGCCGAACCCGTAAATGTTTTATCTGTATTATTATAGCCCTCCACTGTAAATACTACATCTCCCCAACGGTTAAAGACCTTTACTTCATTTTCAGGATAGGCTTCAATATATCTAAATTCAAGAAAATCGTGACGGCCATCTCCATTCGGGCTTACCGCATTATAAGCTTCAATAGGTAAGGCTTCAACTGTAATAAATATACTCGCTTCGGAAAATGCACCATCTGTGTCATAAACTCTTATGACAACTTCATCAGTACCAAAGAATATCATTCCAGTATAATCAACTACTAAGTTATTGTCAGCATCTAAAGTGGCAGGAGCACCACTGCCTGGTTGTTGAATGATTTCAATAGATGATAAATCGATGTTCCCGTTTAAATCAGTAATTAAATCGGTAATATTAATGGTTACTGGTGCTCCCGGGATGGCAGAAGCTGTGCCATCGTTAAAGGAAGGAGCGGTATTTGGAATGTTAACGTTAACTGTAGCACTTGCTATTGCGTTGCATTGGTTTTCAACCTGAAAATCAAAACTGTCGGCACCTACAAACCCTTCTAATGCTGTGTATTCAATAGAACCGTTACTATTTATTATTACAGTTCCTTTTTGAGGTTGAGTTAGCAATGTGGTTGTAATTACATCGGCATTATTAACAAACCCTCCACTAAATACATCAATAGTTATAGACTCAGCCACATTTACAGTGGCTGGTTGATCTACGACAGCAATAGGTAAGTTAATTGCTACGACCATTTGATCTGTTGCTGGTGTGCAATTTGCAGCATTCGCAGTAAGTGTTAAGGTTACCAACCCAGAGGCAACATCACCTGTTCCTGCAGTATATACAGCGTTTGGTAAATTAGCATTACTAAAAACACCATCTCCAGAGGTTGTCCAAAGGCTTGAGGTTGCCCCACCACCGATAGAACCTGATAAGTTAACATTATCAGTGCTACAAATTAAAACATCTGAACCTGCATCAGTGGTAGGTGGTGTTGTGCAGCCAGCAGCTGATTGATCGGTGTCTAACTCAATAAAGTCTGGAAAATAAATATTTGGAGAGCCACTTAAGAGTATCTCAGGACTACTACCATCTGCTATATTAGCTCTTATTATTTTTGCTGGCTCTAAAGATGGAATTTCACTATTTGCCCAATATATCATTGCTCCAGTCTCATCAATTGCTATACCTTTGGGGTCTGCAGGAGTATTAAACGATGTTACATTGCCGAAAGGAGCTAAGTCAGCCTGAAAAATAGTAGGAGTGGAAACATCGCCATAGGCCGACCAATATATTTTATTTGAAGAGGGACTAATTTTTACATCATAATAGGTATTGTCTTGAAAATAATCAAAACTAGTAGAATTTATTACTTGAGAGTTACTGCCATCTAAATCTGCAGAGGCTAAATTAGCATCAAAGGGGTCACTTGTAGTGGCTCCATATCTAGTATAAGTGTAATATATTTTCCCTGCAATTGGGTCAACTGCAACGCTATAGGGTGAATTTAAGCCACTAACTAATGTTTGTATAGTTGTATTTGGGTCTGCTGCATTTAAATCAGCCCTATTAATGGAACTGCTGTAACCACTTGCCCAATAAATATAATTATTGACTAAATCTAACGATATACCACCCATATCTAAAGAAAGGTCAGTGCCATCGTCAATTATTTTTACAGGATTTACAATTCCGATTGCATCAATTGAACCCATCCAAATATCTCCAAAATTAGTTGACCAATAAATGGTTTGGTTAGCAACATCTAGTGCTATACCACGAGGTTTAGCACTACCAGCAAAATATTGTTCGAAAGAAGAACCATCAATGTTGGATCTATTTATTTCAAAACCACTTGATTCGGTCCAATACATTTTTGGAGGATTCGGTGCTGCAATAACCCCATTAATGGTAAATGTAAATGTTGGAGAGGAATCATCATCACTCGTGATGGTTACTGTTGTAGAAAAATTACCAGCTACAGAACCGTCAAGAGTAATTTCGAAATCTCTTCGAGAATAAATGCCATCAACAAAAGCGTTGATTAATACAGGTGGAGTTAAACTAGTTGTAAAATTAGGGTCCGATATACTAATACCTGTTATAGATAAGCTCAAGGGACCATCGTTGTAAATAGAAAATTGCTTGGTAATGTCAGTGCCTTCATTGGCTGAGCCAATATTAACAACATCCAAATTAAAAATCCGTGGGTCTGAGTATACATCGGTACCGTCAATAACCAATATTTCACCACCATCAATGTTCCCATTCAAGTTGATTTCAAATGAGGGTTCATCATCATCATCTGAATTTATTGTTAAGGTTTCAGAAAAATTACCACTTAGAGAAGCATCTAATGTGATATCGACAAGTTGAGTTGCTCCCACAGTAAGGGTAATCGGGAATGATAGCGTACCTAAGGTAAAGACCGATGCTGGTAGAGTTATTCCAGAAATTATTAAATCGGCAGAGCCTTTATTCTCTATTAATAGTTGGTTTGTGGGGTTTGCTCCTCCCTTTAATGCACCTCCAACATAGAAACTTCCAATAGCATCAAGTAATTCGTTGTTTGCAGTGCTATTCCCCTCAAATATTGCGATTTCAGGTTCCGGTGTTAACGTTACAATTCCTGTAATATCAAAGCTAAAAGTAGAGCTGAGCCCTACAACAGGGTTGTAAGTTAAAGTAACTGTTTCGGAAAACGAAGCAACCGTTAAGCCGGTAAAATCAATACTTATGGTTAATGGGGTACCAGCAGTTATTATGTTTGGGGGAGTAGTAGTAACACTAAATGCTACTCCTGTGTTTGTAGAAATGGCAACATTAAAATTAGTAATATCAACTGCCAACTTATTTTCGATAGTAAAGTCTAATGATTTAGTTCCTCCAAGATTAATGGAGCCAAAGTCGATAGCTTCTGGTTGTGCGTTAAATATTTCTGGTCCTGTGGTATCGTTTCCTTTAAATACTTCTATACATCCTAATCCTGCATCTGTAATAAACCATGAATAGGTTGAAATCAATTCAGCTCTAGCCGTTGCTGCTGCACAGTAGAAAAGGTTAGATGCCCCAAAATTCACCCCATTTTGGAGTGTCAATAATGCCCAACCTGTTAATAGTTTATCATAATTATCAACAGAGAGCCCTGAGCCATTAAGCATATTGAACATTAATGTAACATTACTTACATTCCATCCACCAAGGTCTTGGTCAAAAGCAGTTGCTCCGGCAAACATACTACGTAAGTCGTTTGCGCTTGCTATATCCCAATTATTGGCGCTAATATCTTGATTAAATGCCGTGTTGTTTTCAAACATGCCAGCAAAATTGCTTACATTGTCAACACTCCACCCTGTAATATCCTGGTTATAAGTTGTATTCGCGAACATGGAATTCATATTTAAAACGCTAATTACATTCCAACCACTTAAATCCTGATTAAAAGCAGTAGCGCCTTCAAACATGTTGCTCAAATCTGTGATGCCTCCCATTATTGCATTCCAAGCCGATAAATCTTGATTAAAAGCAGTTGCATTCTTAAAAACATTACTCAAACTGGTAATCCCACTAAGATCCCAACTACTGATATTATAATTAAAGGCAGATGCGCCACTAAATATGGATACAATATAAGTAACACTGCTAGTATTCCAGTTACTTATATCTTGGTTAAATGCGTAGGCAACTGAGAACATAGAGCCCATATTGGTAACGTTAGCTGTATTCCAAGCATCACCTCCCATATTTCCCCCTCCAAGCTTATAACTTATGTCTTGGTTAAAAGCAAAAGCACCACCAAACATTCCATTCATATTTGTTACATTAGTTACTTCCCATGTTGTTATATCATTATTGAAAGCTTCTGCAAATGAAAATGTCCTATCCATATTAGTAACATTACTTACATTCCAGTTATTCAATGGCTGATTGAAGGTGCTAGCACCTCGAAATAAATCTGACATGTCAGTTACACTGCTTACATCCCAACTATTTAATGGTTGATTAAATAGTTTAGCATCGTAAAAAACTCCAGTCATTGTTATTATGGTAGAAACATCCCAAGAATTTAAATTATCGTCTAACACTTCACATTCTCTAAACATATAGCTTAAATCGGTTACCGTTGATAGGTTTGGAGCATCCGTTGCATTTATACGCAAATTTGTACAACCACTAAAGGCATTGTTCATAGAACTCCAAGCTATATTACCCCATTGTTCCACAGTAAGCATTTTTTCAAAATCTGTGTCATCTCCAAAAAAACCTCCTCCATTAAAGTAGATACGTGGGAAGGTTCCCGAAATTTCGACTCTATACGTTCCTATTGATGGGAATGTAACAGTATAATCACCAGTTTGTCCAGTAGGTTCAGTTCCGTTATTAGTAGGATTGCCAACTTCCTCCCAATAGATGTCATATAAATAGGTTTCTCCATTAAAAGTAGGAATGGTAATTTGGTTGTCGTTTGAACTGCCCGGGTTATCTGTTTTCCAAGTGGTTATAAATTGTGCGCTTGCAATTCCGCTGTAAAGCATAAACAAGCCTAAGATGTAAATTCTGATCTTCTTCATATTAAATTAAAAAAAGCGTTGAAAAATACTTTGATGACTAAATAAGGCTAAATCTGCGCTCAGCATTATTTCGTTGGTAGGCAAGCCATTGCCAGTTAAGCTTTTGCCGAGAATTTCATAAGAATAACCAATTTTATAGGCTTCCATAAATTCAAATTGCAGCATTCCTCCCCATGTTTTAAAGTTTCGCGTGAAAGCCCCAACCCAAAATTTGTTTGCCAACAGTGCACTCATATTTATATCTACCGATAGAGGCGCCCCTTTAACTCCTTTAAGTAAGATCATGGGTTTTAATTTTACCGTTGGAGATGCCTGAAAAATATAAGCTCCTGAGAAATAGAAATGTCGTTCATAAACAATGTTCACATTTCCAGATTCAAACTTGCTATTCATCATTCTTGGAACCGACACCCCTATATAATATTTATCAGACATTAATGAGACACCTGCCCCAAAGTTAACCTTGGTGGCCGATTCTACATTTCCTTGAAAAAAAGGGTCATCCCCAACTTTTAGATTCAATCCGGTATCATCAACTCTTATGTTCATAATGCCAGTTTGCAGTCCAAAAGAAAATGTTTTACCCGCTTGTTGAATTTTATAAGCATAACTAAACTGGGCTTGAGTATTGGTATTACTCCCTAATACATCGTAAATTAACGATGCTCCTAAGCCTACTTTTCCATCGATAATAGAGGTAGAGCCACTAAAAAAATAGGAGGTAGGGGCCCCTTCGAAACTAGACCATTGAAACCTGGAGTTTAATGAAACATTGGTAATATTGTTAATGCCTGCATACGAAGGATTAAAGGCCAATTGATTAAACATATATTGGCTCATAATGGCATCTTGCTGAGCACTTAACTCAGTTGGAAGGGAGCATACCCACAAAAGGAGCAAGGGAATAAAGCGAAAGGTAGGGTTCATGGTTTTGGTAACAGAATGAATATCAAGTAAATATAGTTGAATATTTTCAAAAAAACATGCTAAAATAAGATTATAATTTGTTTAAATTGAACTTTATTACGTGCACTTGGTTTTAATAATTGATAAACTTCTTATGATAAATGGCTTTGTCGGTTATAATTTTTAGAACATTTATGCCTTTTGGTACACCGTTTAACACTATAATGTATTGGTTATTTGTGGTTACCTGATATTGCACTTTTATACCAACTCCTTTTTTATCATAAACTAACATAGTTATTACTTCTTCCTCAGGAGGAGCAACGAGGTTTATATATTGGCCAGTTGTAGGGTTTGGATACAATATTGGTAACTGATTTGCGATTTCGAGTGAATATTTAAGAATGATGGTGCTTGAGTACTCAAAATCTCCGTTAAAATCAACTTGCTTTAGCCTGTAATATTGTATGCCTTTTACAGGAGAAAAATCTGAAAATGTATAGGATTGCATTTGTGTTGACGTTCCATTGCCAGCAATTTGTCCTATTTTTTTAAACAGCTCTCCGTCAGGAGATTTTTGTATTTCGAAAAAGTCATTATTAATTTCAGAAGCTGTTTTCCACATCAGTTCTATTCTAAAATCTAGTTCTCTAGCATTAAAGCTAAGAAGTTCAACAGGTAGAGCATTTACAGAAGGACTTAACGAACCAAATGAAAATGGACTAAAACTAGAAACACCATTAACGGTGATGGAACCTGGGTCAGCAAAGCTAATCGCATCCTGCCCTAAATTTTCCCATTCGGTGCCTGTATAATGTGCTATTTGTAAATCGGCAGCATCGTCAATATCGCTTCTAGTTTGGTCTTTCCAAAACAACGTTACATCTGCATTAGAAACGGTTCCGGTATTAGCCAAGTTCCAGTGTTCTAGCCCACTAATATTATTCAAATCTCCATTAGGGTCTGAAGTCATTAGGTTCAAATAATCAGGAGGGGTTTGTTCCAAGTATTCTGCTGTAAATTCAGTTGCGGGATCACCTGTTAAATTGGCAATAGCAATGGGCTGCCAAAAATTATTACCTCCAACAGGAAATTCAAAGGGTGTGTTGCCGGTTTTCATCATTGGTCCATCTACAAAACTGGCAATTGAGGCACCGGTTGTTGAAGCAGTGTTTGTTAAAGTAAGTAGATTAGTGGAAGTAGATAGAACTTCTCCATTAGCTAAAGTTAGCAACCCTGTTAGTGTCACGGCTCCGCCAAGTGTTACTTGAGGACTTGTTAGCCTGCTATTGTTAATAGTTAAATTCTCGTAATTAATAACATCTCCAGAACCACTACCTGATGTGGATACCATTGTTTGAAGGTTTATGGCACTATTATAATGCACGGTTGATCCTCCCGTACTTGCTAAAATGCCATAAGCAGGACTGCCTTGCATGATATTATTTTGTAAAAATAAGTTTGCACCATTTTCTATATCAAATTCAACGAGGTTATCTGCACCTGCTGTAAAAACCAAATTATTATTAATGGTGGCATCTGAGCTATTAAAGGTAAGAGTGGTTTTTGGGCCTCCTGCATTATTAAGAATAAGGTCATTTCCAATTATTACATTTGAAAGTGTATTAAAGTTGAATGTATGGCTACCTATACCTGCCAGTGAATTTACTATAAAGTTGTTATTAACAGTTAATGTTAACCCCGAAGCAGTTGATGAGATATTAGCATTTCCTCCATTTCTATCTATAATAAAATCATTATTGATAGTTAGGCTACTGTTTGTATATGTGTAAGAAATATTTAAATTACTACCAGAGTTGGTAGCAGTGAAATTTCCTGCAACGTTTAAAGAACCATTTGAAATCGTAAGTCCTGCATTATTTGCACTAACGGTTATGTTCACTTCAGCAGCAACCTCGTTAGATGTAATAGTAACAGCATTATCTTCAATATTGGCTATATCTCCAACTTGCGGGTAATCAGATGCTGCTGCACCTCCAAATCCTACTGTTGACCAGGTATTTGGATTAGTCCAATTACCATCGGCTCTTGAATAATAAGTGCCGTCAATATTGTTTACACAGAGGGTGAAACTACCTCGGTAACCGAGACCTACAAAATTATCTGCAGAAATATAATAGGTTTGGCCTACTACCAATGAGCCATAAGACAAGCTAATATCGGTAGTTGCGTTAATCCTACGTACGCAAGCAAGTTCTGTAATGCCATCATTGGCCCATAAAGCCATGTTAGGGTGTCGAAGTGAACCTTCTGCACCAGCCACATTCATTTGAACAGTAACATTTGGAGAGATAGCAGTGAATCTAAACCAACGGTTATAATTTGCTCCATTCTCCCAGCAACTACCTGTATTTAAATCAGAAGTAGCATTAATGGTTGTGAACTCAGCGTTAATTGAACACCAGTTATTTAAATCAGTTAACTCTATGGCTCCTTCATAATAGTCGTAAGAGGGGTTTGAATCTGCACATAATGAAAATGTTCCTCGATAAGCTAAACCCACAAAATTATCAACCGAAATATAGTATGTGTTGCCGATAATCAAATTAGGGGTAGATATTTGCACATCGGTAGTGCCGTTAATCCTGCGTACGCAAGCAACCTGAGTAGTTCCGTCTGCTTCCCAAAGTGCCATATTGGGGTGTCTCATTGTACCCTCTGAACCACCCACTTTAAGATCAAGTGTAATGTAATTTGTTGTAGCTACAAAGGTGAACCATCGGTTATAGTTGGGCCCGTTTTCCCAACAGCTTCCTGCGTTTAAATCGGCTGTGGCATTTATGGTAGTATATGCAGCATCGGCAGAACACCAATTGCTAATATCGGTTAATAGAATTGCTCCATTATAATCATCGTAAGTAACGGTATTGTCAATGCAAAGGGTAAACGTTCCTCGATAGCCTAAACCCACAAAATTATCAACTGACACATAATAGGTGTTACCAATAATTAAACTAGGGGTAGAAATTTGTACATCGGTAGTGCCGTTAATCCTACGTACGCAAGCTACCTGTGTAGTTCCGTCTGCTTCCCAAAGTGCCATGTTGGGGTGTCGCATGGTGCCTTCTGCACCGCCTACTTTCAGGTCGAGTGTTACGTTGGCTCCGGTAGCTACAAAGGTGAACCATCGGTTATAATTAGGGCCGTTTTCCCAACAACTGCCTGCGTTTAAATCGGCAGTAGCATTAATGGTAGAATACTCAGCATCGGTCGAGCAGTTATTAGCAGAATGAACAATAGTAATTGCTCCATTATAATCATCGTAAGTAACGGTATTGTCAATACATAATGTAAAAGTTCCTCTATAGCCTAAACCCACAAAATTATCAACGGAAACATAATACGTATCGCTAATAGTTAAGGAGGAAGAAGAAATTTGTACATCAGTGGTTGCATTTATTCTTCGAACACAGGCAACTTGGGTAGTTCCGTCCGCTTCCCAAAGTGCCATGTTGGGGTGTCGCATAGAGCCTTCTGCACCGCCTACTTTTAGGTCGAGTGTTACATTGGCTCCGGTAGCCACAAAGGTGAACCATCGGTTATAATTGGGTCCATTTTCCCAACAACTGCCTGCGTTTAAATCGGCAGTAGCATTAATGGTAGTATATGCAGCATCGGCAGAGCAGTTATTAGCAGAATGAACAATAGTAATTGCTCCATTATAATCATCGTAAGTAACTGTATTATCAATGCAAAGGGTAAAAGTTCCTTGATAGCCTAGTCCTATAAAGTTATCAACGGAAACATAATAGGTATTGCCAAAGGTTAAAGAGGCAGTAGAAATTTGAACATCGGTAGTTCCATTCACTCTTCTTACGCATGCAACTTCAGTTGTACCATCACTTTGCCATAATGCCATGTTAGGGTGTCTCATGCTGCCTTCGGTACCTGCTACTTTAAGGTCTAAAGTAACTTCATTAGAGGTTGCTACAAACGTAAACCAAACGTTATAATTAGGCCCGTTTTCCCAACAACTGCCCGCGTTTAAATCGGCAGTAGCATTAATGGTAGTATATGCGGCATCTACAGAGCAATTGTTGGCAGAATGAATTAAGGAAGTTGCACTTGCAAAATTATCATTTACAGGTTGTGCATATATGGTTGTGGTTCCTATAATAATGAGGAACGCTAAGAAAGATGGTTTCATAAAAAGGAAAAAGATGCTAATCTTAATGCTTCAAAAATGGCATTTGTAACCGTAAAATTTTTGTATTTGTAATCTACTGAAGTATTTCAATTTCCACTCGAACATTTTTGGAGGCAAGCCGATCAAATTTATCATAGATTGGCATTTTACCGCCAAAGCCTTTTACTTGCATTCGGGCAGCAGCAATACCATTGTTTAATAGATATTTTTGTATAATTTCAGCTCTTTTTAGCGAAAGTTTTTTAGCAGAACCATTTTTTTCCTTTGTTGCTTGGCTTAATGAAAAGTACTCAGGCACTTCACTGTCTATTTCAATTATTTTACCTCCAGCATTACCGTTAGTATGCCCAGATATTTGGATATTATAGCCTGATTTTTCTTGCAAAAGCTCAAGTAAACTACTTAATTCAAACTGAGATTCAGGTTTCATAATGGCAGCATCTTTATAAAAAAATACATTATACATGATGGCAACATCTCCTTTTTCATACCTCTTTAAGGGAAAATCTACTACAAGGGTATCTCCTTCAACTTTTAAGAAAGCTTTAGTGTCCTCCGTCATTTCCTCATCAAGTTTTAAATCGTGTTGTGCCTTTTTGTAGCCAAAAATTTCTGCAATAAATTGAACAGAGTTAGATTGATTATGCGGTTCATTTACATACGCTACTTCATGAGCCCTAACAGACCTAACTAGTTTTAACCTATCGGGATCTACAATTTTAACAGAGCCAGTAACCTTAGATAAGGTTATGATATTGAAGGTGTTAAAAATTATTTTGTATTGTTTTTTTTCAGTTATAAATAACTCGGGGCTGTACTTCTTTATTTCAACCTCCTTGGGCTCAATATCCCTTTTGGGTGCATCTGATGATAAAATTGCTGGGCTTACAATGGCAGCATCTGCACTTACCTCTACATCTTCGGCATTATCATTAGGCTCTTTCACAGGAGGCGTTTCATTTTCAGGAATTGAACTTATGGCAGTCAGGCCTGAATCTGGGGAATAAGCCAACACCCAAGCATCGGTATATGAGGTGCTTTCTCTGGTGGTCTTTACAGCAAGAATAGCCTCCTCTACTGAAGAAAATATTTTTATGTGAACATAATAGAAAGAAGTTTTATCAGAAAATGAGATGTTGGCAGCTTTCTTTTCGTCAATGAGTTTATTTCTAAACCTTAGGGCGTTACCCTTATTTTGGAATGAGCCTACCACCAAATAAATTCCTTTTTCCAAGGTTTCAACATCGCTCGACTGCGCGAAACTCTGAGTGCGAGACAAAGTACAAATAATTAAAGCAACTAATAGAATCCACTTTTTCATAAAATAAATTTTGGTTTGAAAGTCTTCTGATTAATTTTGAGCCTAATTAAAAGACTTTATTGTGTTGGAAAAGTAATATTTATCTTAAAAAATTGCAAATAACAAATTGAATAAGTTCTATAGAATCGTTATTTGATTCAGTAAATGTCTAAGAATTGTAAAAAATGTATCAATATTTTTATAGTATATAGCAAGTTTTGAAAATGAGATTGATTTTAGTAAGTACATTATTGTTCATAACCTTTTCTTGTACACCGGGTAATAAGCCATCCAATTGGCATGAGAAAATTGAGTTTGAAAAGAAGAAAGTGTTGAATTTGCACGATACCTTAATGCTTGAATTGAAGCATGTTTCTAACCTATTAAAGTCGTTGAAAGTAGCTGTAAATGATAGCACTCTAGACAGAAAAACTATTAATTCTTATGAGTTAACTATTAGTGAGTTAGCTAATGCAGATAAAAAAATGTGGGATTGGATGCACAACTTTAATCTTGCGTATAAACATACCCAAGATTCAATTACCTTGATTTACTTCAAAAATCAATACAAGGAAATTGATAGTGTAAGGGCGCTTTTCGATTCTTCTATATTAGCAGGAGAGGAGCTAATATCGAGAGAATAGATGTCTAATATTGCTCTGAGTAGGCATAAGAAAAGACCAAATGAGTAGCTATTTTGATCCTCGAAAAAGTGTAACTCCAATATAAAATTGTATGGAGTAAGTAGTTGCATTTTGAACAACGATTACATCAGGGTTTTTAATTATATTTTTAACACCATTGGCAAACCTAAGCCCCGTAACAAACCTTTCAGAAGGAAAGAATTCAAAGGTGACTAAAAAAGCATAATTAGTTGGAAATATTATCTGCTTAGCCTCATTCGACCCTCCCAATAGTTGGCTAAACTGAAAACCCGCTGACAAACTAAAAGAGTTTGTAAAATTAAAACCTAAAGAAATCGGAACATTAAGATAATTTAACCTTTGCCCATTAAACCCTTCTTGCGAGTAATCTATACCTGGGGTAACTGCCCAGCCTAAATCACCAAGATGAAATTTATAATCAAATCCGGCATTCATTCCTAAAATTCCATCTGGATTAATACTATTTTTACTACTAACACTCGAATAGTTTAATCCTGCATGTCCGCTTAGCCTGTTTTGAGCAAAAGAAATTTGGCTAAGAAATAATAAAATAGATAGGCCGGTTGTTAATCTATAGTACATAATATCCAAGTTAGCACTAATTATACACTAATTGCAACCATATAAGCAGTAAGTATTAGGGTATAAATTAATTACTTTTATAAATTAGTATATTGCCTGTTCAAATTAGCTACTTATAATTGCGAATTGATATTTGCTTAACTAAAGAAAAAGTAAAATTATGTTTACCGAAAATGAAGTAAGTGCATTGCTAAATTATCCTGGAGTACTTGATAAGATTGAAAACTTAAAGCAAAATTTTATTGATGAAGAAGCGGAGTTTCTTGAAATAGAAGAACATGATTTTCTATCATTAATATTACTAACCCCATCAATTGGCATTGCTCTTTCTAACGGGAGTGTGAGTTTATTTGAGGAAATGGCTCTTAACAAAAAGGCAAGAAAGCTATCAAAAGGAGGCTATTGGATGAAGCAAGACCCTGTGGTATTTGCTATGGAGCATTTAATAAAAGGGTATGATAAATGGTCGCCAGTATATTACGAGTTTATAAAAAGCCTGATGCACCTTACAGTTGATGTAGAAGCCTTATACGATAAGTCTTTTAAGGTTGAGGATACCAACGAATCTAACCAGTGCATACAAGTACTAAAAGCACCATTTATCATTATCCGATTTTTAACTTCATTTTTTATGAATGATGAAGAAGAAGATATGTTGGCAGTGCGTAAAATTTCTAAAATTGAGTATGATAGAGTAAATGAGATTGCTGAGCAATTGGGCTTAAGCAACTTGCCAATATATCAGATTTACCGCTCCAAACTTGTTTATTAATAATTTCTAAGAGCATCTATGTCAAGTTTGCAAAAAACCTTATTTGTTTTACTAGTAATTGCTTTTTTTATTACTGGAGCACAAGCTCAATCTAAAAAGGGAGCCCAAAACAGTGCGTTTTCTAAATTCTTAGGTGGTTTTTCTTTGCATGCGAGCACTGGTTTTGGAGCTACATTTTATAATCATGAAATTAATGGGCCTGGTATTTTGCAAAAGACAGACGGGAACGTATATATATTTAATAATTTTTATACGGTTGGTAATTCTATAG
The DNA here is from genome assembly GCA_021648745.1 of Cyclobacteriaceae bacterium. Taxonomy (GTDB): domain Bacteria; phylum Bacteroidota; class Bacteroidia; order Cytophagales; family Cyclobacteriaceae; genus JAKISE01. Next base: position 25,556 of record JAKISE010000002.1, on the reverse strand, counting down.
ACACAGGATATTCAGGTTGGGTAAATAATGCACAAGCATCGTCTAATATACCAGTAGATGACCAAGACTTTTTACTTGGAACTGACTCAGTTTCCGTAAAATACCAAGGTGTAGGTGGTAGTATCCCAATTTCATTAACCTTAAGTTATACATACGACCGGTATCGATTTGGAGGAGGAATTACTTACGAACAATCATTTTCGGCAAAGTTTTACCCTAATGTAGAGGCAAACAACCTTCAAGCCTTTAGGCCAGACTATGTAACTGCCTCAATAATAAGATATTATGCATATCTGGGAGGGGAGGTGTATAGATCAAAAAGGCATACTATCGCTGTCGATGCCATGGTTGGCACATTTAAATTAGGTAAAAAGAAATTTAATCCTGACCAAGTGAAAACCAAGCTATTTGTTAATATAGGGGTTTCATTTGAACGTTCTCTCTCAGAGTATTTTAAAGTGTTTATACGGCCGTCTGCGGAGTTTAAGAGCTATGAACTAGCAGTGCCAGGGGTTGGCTACACGATAAATCACGCAATGCCTGCTTTGTACGTTAATATTGGTGCTGTTATTCGAATGCCAAACTTTAAAAAATGTCCTGTAAGCCAATGTCATGCTCAAATTAACCATAGGCACGGCAGGAAGGTATACAGAAGTAAGATGCATCCATTTTGGAAATGGCAAGATCCTGATTACGGACAAAACTATCCTGAGCTAATTAAGTATAAGGGCAAAAACAAAAAGAAGAAAAATCCTTATTAACTTACTTTAAATGCTTTTGAGGTAGGTTTAGGTGGTTTAACACTAGCTGAAAGCCGATATCAAGAACTCTATTTTGTTATTGCTTAGCAAGCATTTTTTCAAAATGGATTTTATATATCTCTAATCCCTATTTTATCACTCAATTTGTTGCCTAAATACTCATAATTAATTGTATTTTTGAGGTTGAATTTTTTACAACCTATAACTCTATAAATGGCAGAGGACGAGAATGAAGAGCAATTTGGCTCTGAGACCATTATTCCAATAAATATTGAAGAAGAAATGAAAGCTGCATACATCGATTATTCGATGTCAGTTATTGTTTCTAGGGCTTTACCAGACGTGCGTGATGGATTAAAACCTGTGCACCGAAGAGTACTTTTCGGTATGCTCGATTTAGGAGTAACCTATAGTAAAGCACATAAAAAATCTGCAAGAATTGTAGGGGAGGTACTTGGTAAGTATCATCCGCATGGCGATTCTTCAGTATACGACACTATGGTTCGTATGGCACAGCCTTGGTCGCTGCGTTACCCATTAGTTGATGGGCAAGGAAACTTTGGGTCGGTAGATGGTGATTCACCTGCTGCTATGCGTTACACAGAGGCACGCTTAAAGCGAATTGCAGATGAATTGGTAACTGATATCAACAAGGATACGGTTGACTTCCAACTCAACTTTGATGATTCATTAAAGGAGCCTACTGTTATGCCCGGCAAGTTGCCAAACTTACTATTAAATGGCGCTTCAGGTATTGCCGTTGGTATGGCCACCAATATGCCACCTCATAACCTTTCGGAAGTGGTGGATGGTATAACTGCCTATATCAATGATAACGATATAACAGTAGAAGGGCTAATGGAGCACATTATTGCCCCCGATTTTCCTACAGGAGCCACTATTTATGGATATACAGGGGTTAGATCTGCCTTTGAAACGGGTAGAGGAAGAATAGTGCTGAGAGCAAAAGCGCATTTTGATGAAACAAAAACTGGAAAAGAACAAATTATTATTTCAGAAATTCCTTACCAAGTAAATAAGGCTTCTATGATTGAAAAGACTGCTGGTCTTATCAACGAGAAGAAAATTGAAGGCATCTCTGATATTCGTGACGAATCAGATAGAAATGGAATGCGGATTGTTTATGACCTTAAAAAGGATGCTATTCCGAATATTGTTCTAAATAATTTATACAAATACACGCAATTACAGTCTTCATTTAGTGTAAATAATATTGCACTGGTTAAAGGGCGGCCAGAAATGTTGAACCTGAAAGATATGATTCACCATTATGTGGATCATCGCCACGAAGTTGTTATTAGAAGAACCAAATACGAACTAAAAGAAGCAGAGAAGAGAGCTCATATACTTCAAGGGTATTTAATAGCCTTAGATCATTTAGATGAGGTAATTGCTTTAATTCGGGGTTCTCGAGATCCTGAGATTGCCAAAGATGGCTTAATAAAGAAGTTTGAATTGAGTGAAATTCAAGCAAAAGCCATTTTGGAAATGCGTTTGCAAAGGCTTACTGGTCTGGAGCGTGAGAAAATTCAAAAAGAATACGATGAGATTCAGGTGCTAATAGCTCATTTAAATGAGATTCTAGGAGATGAGTCAATTCGAATGAATATCATTAAAGAAGAATTAGCTGACATAAAAGAGCGATACGGTGATGAAAGAAGGTCTGTTATTGAGCATGCCGCTGATGATATGACCGCAGAAGATATGATACCAGATGAAGAAATGGTATTAACCATATCTCACGAGGGTTATATTAAACGAACCGCACTGAAAGAATATCGAACACAGGGTAGAGGTGGAGTTGGCTCAAAAGGAGCCACTACCAAAGATGATGATTTTACAGAACATCTCTTTGTGGCTACTAACCATAATTACCTGCTCATTTTTACAGAATCTGGTAAAGTGTTTTGGAAAAAAGTATGGCAAATTCCAGAAGGAGGAAAGGCTACTAAAGGACGGGCGATTCAAAACCTCCTAAATATAGAATCAGGCGATAAAGTAAAAGCAGTAATTGCAGTGAAGAGTTTAGTTGATGAAGATTACATCAATAATAACTTTATTGTTATGTGTACCGAAAATGGCACCATTAAGAAAACAAGCCTTGAGGCATATTCGCGACCAAGAACGAATGGCATTAATGCTATTAACATTGCCGAAGGCGACCATTTACTAGATGTAAATCTTACCAACGGTAATAATCACATCATTATAGCAAGCACCAAAGGCTTGGCTATTCATTTCCACGAATCTGATGTGAGATCGATGGGAAGAACGGCTACTGGAGTACGTGCCATGCGCATAGATAAAGACGAGCATAAGCTCATTGGTATGGTATGTGTAGCTAGGGATGATGCTACGCTGCTTGTAGTATCTGAAAAAGGTTATGGAAAGCGATCTGAAGTAGGCCAGTACCGCATCACCAAACGTGGTGGTAAGGGGGTAAAAGCAATGAATGTAACTGACAAAACAGGGACTTTAGTTGCCATAAAGGAAGTAGTTGACACTGACCAACTTATGATTATAAATAAGAGCGGTATTACCATTAGAATGGAAGTAGAAAACCTTAGAGTAATGGGCAGAGCTACACAAGGAGTGAAGCTTATCCGATTAAACGAGAAAGATGAGATTTCATCGATTGCTAAGATTGAATTAATTGAAGGGTTAGAAGAGGAAGAAGAGAATGATTCTACAGAAAACCCGACTGGTGAAGATAATACAAATGAAGAATCAACAAATACAAACGAATAATAAGATGAGAAAGTTAATGATGTTGGCCATAGTTTTAGGGGCAGCGATGACTGCTTTTGGTCAAGGTAAAAACGTAACAAAAGCAAATTCGCTACTTACAAAAGGCGAATTAGGGGAAGCAGCAGAAATGATTGAGCCTGCCATTACGTTTGAAAAAACAATGGAGAAGCCAAAAACTTGGTATACAAGAGCTCAAATTTATGACAAAATATCACAATCAGAAGATGAAGCTCTAAAAGCAAAATATCCCGAAGCATTAAAACTAGCAGCTGAGAGCTATAATAAAACCCTTGAGCTAGAAAAAGAAGGGGGTACTTATAATGGACTTTCTCAAGTAGGGTATGATCAATTATATGGCCGTGCGCTTAATAAAGGAGTGGAAAACTATAATAATGGTGATTATGCTACTGCCTATGATAATTTTATGGATGTTTCTACTATTAATCCTACAGATACCACAGGGTATTTATATGGTGCTATGATGGCACAAGAGATAGAAAAATACGATGATGCTTTAAGGAATTATGAAAAGCTAATAGAGATGGACCAATATTCGCAAAGGGTAGTAAGTAGCATTGTAGATATCTATTTAAATCAAAAAGAAGACCTAGAAACTGCATTAAAATATGTACATCTAGGACAAGAAAAATTTCCGGAGGCATTAAATTTTCAGAAGCAAGAAGTTGATATCCTTATAAAATTGGATAGAATGGAGGAGGCAATTGAAGGTCTAAAAATAGCCATTGATCAAGATCCTGAAAACACCATATTGGTAGCTAATTTAGCTATGTTATACGATATGACTGATGATTTGGAGAATGCTGAAGTCTATTATAAGAAAGCAATTGAAATGGAGCCTGAAAATAGGAGTGCATTAATTAATTTATCAGTATTATATATTGGTAAGGGAGACAAAATAATGGATGTTGTTAATGAAATGAGTATAAAGGAATACAATAGGAATATTGACGCAGCTGAAAGGAATTCTTCTCTTGAGTACAAAATGGCTATCCCATTATTAGAAGCTGTAATGAAAATGGATGAAAATGATGAGCTAGGACTTCAAAATTTACAAGCAGTATATGCAAAATTAAAAGACGGAAATAAAGCAACTGAAATATATGATAAGCGTAAAGCCTTAGGATATGTTTCAGATGAGGATTAGTTTCTAATTGATATTGAGTAGAGTAGGCGGTTAAACAAGCCGCCTATTTTATTAAATTATCTATTTAACATAATATTAATTATAGAACAAAAGTAGTAATTTGCGTAATAGCTCGCTATTTTGCATAATATCAGATATGACGTCTTTAGACTCATATCGGCAGATATTATGTAAAGCAAATTACGGCCACACTTAAACCCCTTTTGTTGCTATAATTTATATTATGTCTCCACCGCTAACCAGCGGTTCCGGGCTACGCCTAAATAGTACATGCACATCAATCTACTTTACATGAGCATCTAAAGAAAATTCCTCCATACAATCTTTTGTTACTATAATTGGCCGTTATATTAAATAGCCGCTTGGCCAGCGCACGAATCCTTCGCTCTGCCATGCCCTAACCAAGCAGCTATTAATAGTTTTTTGCCAACGCGCTGTTGCCCGCCAACCGGCTGGGCAATTACCTACCGCAAGCCAAGAGATTTAGAGGAAAGCAATTCTGTAAAGTTGATTATTCATACAATCCTACGACCTAGACTCATACAGTTGATTCTAAGGCGTTTAAAATTTCCTCTAAACCACTTGCCGCCATCACTTTGTTCTAACAAGCATTCTCACACTACACGTCATTGCGAGGAACGATCCAGCCGTTTTGCTGATTGAGACGTGGCAATCCCTCCAAACGAACCGTCATTCCACAATTGATGCGCAATCTTAGTATTAAAAAGCAACGTCATTCCTGTGAAGACAGGAATCTCATCAATCTAAACAAATGAGTTAATTAGTTCGCATCTATAACATTCCTTAACACGTGTTCACTTAGGTCGCTCAAGCCGCTAGGCTTTTACTTTTTTCATTGATAAAAAAGTAAACAAAAAATCTAGACAAAATAATGCTGCCACCGCACCATGGCTTACGCACACCTCGCTATTTTGCCCTGCCACCGCACCTGCATGGCTAGGTTTGGTATTCCTATTTAACATAATGTATAATGTGCCAATTTAGACTAATTGAGGCAACATATTAGCGAATGAATACTTACTCAATTCGGGAATTGCCCTGACAAAAACCTTAATCTCCCAATTTGATAGATGTTTAAACCTCTCCCCTTGCTCATTATCAAAAAAAATATAATCATCTGGTATTAAGAGAACTTTAGAAGGTATTAAATGAAAAACAGGCTCCATATCTTCCATAAATAGTACGAGTGCAATCCAAAGATTGTCTTTAGGCTCTCCCAACTCTTCTTTCGATATTTTTGCACTTCTCTCCTTATCTAAATTGACCGTTTGTAAATACAACTCGTGGTAATTACCAGTATCAGTCTTTATTATAAAATCTACTCCCTCTCTCCCACTTTCATTTTGGAATACTTCTAACCGAGCTTTCATTAATTCAAGCTTAGTAAAGTGTTGGGCGTATTGAGTTAGTTTATTCATATTAAGTCTTCCTTAAAATGTTCAAAAATCATAACCATTGCCAAAGTATCTAACTCACAATATTTTAGCAAAGCATTTGTTAACTCATCAATCTCGTTTTGCTCCATATCAGAATATTGTAATTTTCCATAGGCTGTCAATGCAGCTCCTCCATCAGCAATATCATCAATTTCGGATAACGAGTTTTCTATTTGCTCTTCATTCCAGTTTTCAAAAACGGATGGCAGCATTTTATATGGACTTTTGACAGTATCATTTTCAATTTCTAACCAAGTATGTTTTTTATCAAAATTCTTACTTGATACATTGATTTGATTAATTGGTTTAGAATACTTTTGCTGCAAATACCTACTTGAACTCAGAGCAGCAGGCAAAACAGTTTTGATAGAGTTCGAACCTTTAGTTAGAGGGTTATAATAGTATTTCTTGATTATATCCCATAAATCAACCATATCTCTGCTTCCAACCCATTTTATTGAACTATCACTTTTAGAATGAGAAATAGTTTGTATAAAACTCTTTAACTCATCTTTATCATCTTCATTTGAATTTGATAACTGAATATATATTGCATTTAGTATCGTATTTTCATGATGTGAATAACGTAATATCATTCCATTATCATTATCTAAACTGTTTTTTAATGCTCTAATAAATTCAAAATTTGGAAAGAACCCTGCCTTATTATTAATGTATTCAGAGGCGTGTTCTATTCTCCCATTTTTATGGTAAATATGATGTGAAAATTGAAATGCAATCTGTTCATATGGCTTAGTTCCTTTATTGAAAGGCAAGGCTACTGCACTTGTCTCAAAATCAATAAAATGAAGTGGATATGTCCAAGAATTTAATTCTTCAGCTAATCCATTTTCATCAACATAAATTGAAGTATCATTATTAACTTCTTTTTCTATTTGTAACCACTGCCTTTCAGTACTTGACAACTTACCTGCTTCTTCTTTATAGTCAATAATATCTTCCGTTAATTCATCCATGAAATAGATTCCTTCTTCAAACAATTTATTTCCTTTACGAAAGCTCCAAATTTCAAACGTATTAGGTTTATTAAATTCGTAATCATCCCAATTGTGTTGCTTCTTAAAACATTCTTTAAATCCAGATTTTAGCCCTCGTAATTCCTGTTCTTTTTCAGCTTTATACTCACAAGTTTTACAAACTGAAAATGAAGTTGACCAATTAGCATATTGATTCTTTTGATACAACTCTTTAAATAGTCTAATAGATTCCTGAAAAGATAAATTCTCGTGATGTAAAAATCTATTTTCTTCTATACCAGTAATAATATCTGTAATATTTCTTCTGCCTAAAATAGAAGTTCCTATTTCTTCAATTGAATTAACTTTCTTTATAATACCAGTTCGATTACCAGCTTTCTTATTTATTCTAAAAAGCTGATTTAATCCATCAATAGAAGCTTTTTTTGACTTGTCAGCCATCATAATAAAAGAACTTATTTTCCAAATTGGAAAACATAGTTGTATCACAAATTTTTGAAAAGCGACATCAAATAAATAAGGTGTCCAACTCTTTACTAAACTTCCTCTTTTTCCAATAAAAATGTGTTCATCTTCTGGATGATAAGATTTAGCTTTAACTTCTATTAATTCAATTCGATTACCCTTTTTTACTAATATATCTGTTCTTACAAATAAACCATCCATCAAAAAGGCTGCTTCATAAATAATGACATTCTCCTGTTTTAATAATAGCTGAGTTTTATTGTGCAAAATTTCATAATCCCAGTTATTACCTTCCACTAAAATACCATTGGGATAGTGCATTCTGGCTAATTCTTCAACTTGAAAACCTCCTTGTGCTAAGGCTTCTAAAAAAGCATCTTCAACTTTATTATTAGCGTACTCTTCCTTTCCTGTATAATACAGTTTGTTTGGACATTCCAAACCTAACTTATATCGGGATTTTGAAAGTACTCTTTTCATAATTAAAAAGAAAGTTAGCCCCAGAAAGCTAACTTTGTGATAAGTCTTTTTACGGACATATTAGGATGCTTGTGTGTGGCAATCGAAATTGCATAATTTTTCTGGTGCATCCAATATTATTAATAAGGTTCCAACGAACTTTTGGAATTTAATTCTTCAACTAAATTAAAGTTATCCCATTTTATATACCAATACTTTTGTTTTTCTGCAAATTTAATAAAATCATTCTGTTCAAGTTTAGGTACGTTAAACCAAGTTAACAATAGTTTTTTGAATTTTTTATCATCATCATCAAGATATGGGCATGCTATTAAATCAAATAACAGTAGTACCAATTCAGCATATTTGGTTAAATCTTTTTTAGGTATTGCTTTGATTTTCTTTTTGATTGCATTTTTCACGACAACTTTTAGTCCCGCATATTGACTTATATTTTTGAAATAAAATAGCAAAACAGTAATGACAAAGTAGTTAATTTCGTTTTCAAACTCATATCTTTTTGGTTCATAACTTTTTTCTTCAGCATCTCTTAATTCTTTAAGATTAAGGTACTTTATTAACTGAGGACAAGTTAATCTATAATCCTTACCCAATTCTTTCAGAACTATCAGTAAATAGAGCGTTTCTATTTGTAAATGTTCAGCTACTCTATTTTTATCTAAAACTAAAATAATTTCATCTAAAATCTTTTTGAAAACAGTTTCCTGATTCAATTTATCAAATTGATGAACTAATAAGTATTTTTTCCCATCTTTTGGTTCTTCGTAGTGAAAACGATACTTCTTTTTAAAAGTTTTAATTACTAATGAAAGAATATTTACAAGCTTAATTGTAGAATTAACTTTAGGAGAAACCCCGTATAGGAAAAAGATGAAATCCAGAATTTCAACAATATACTTTCTGAAATTAGACTCTTGTGTAACTATCTTCTTTTTTTCTTCTTTAGTTAAAAGACCTTGAAACTTTCTTCTCTCAAGTTTTCTTTTATGTTTTTCATATTTTTCAATATTTGAAACTAAATTACTTTTTAATAATGCAAGCGTGTAGTTCATAATATCTTTATAAGCTACATTTGAAACAACTATAACAGTCTTAAATTCAGTTATAAGTTTATTTGAATTACACCTAAAATCAACATCGCTAACTTTTATTTTTTTCTCAGGAACGTAGTCTTTATCATCCCTTTTTCCTATTGGTATTTCTTTATCTTCTTTTTCTTCCTCTTTTCTTATTTTAAATTTAATATCATCTTTAAAAAGATTGACTATTTTATTTTTAGCTATTGTAATTTCAGTTATTAGAGGTTTTTCATATAATTTGGTTTTTGAATCATTCAAAGACATTTTATATTCTCTCAAAAGAATTTTGTAATTGTCTAATATTTCCTCTCTGGTTCTTTCTTCATTGTAGAACACAAAGAAATCATCAACATACCTATATATTTCATAATCAACTTTATGAATAAGACCTTTATTTCTTAATGTTTGCTTAATTTCCTTATCTATTTGTTGCAATATTAATTCTGCAAAAATTCGAGAAAACTCTGGCCCAATAATTATCCCATTAGTTTCACCATAGTTTGTATTCTGCATGAATTTATCAAACCTTCCTGGAAAAGTATTGGAATCTTTATTCAGGTTGTTTTTAACATAATCTTTATCAGTTAATGCCCATGATATTGAATGAGTATAAATACTATCAAAACATTTTGATATATCGAATTTAAGCATTCGAGCATACTTTTTTTCTGCTCTGTGATAAATATAATCCTCATAAAATCTATAAATGTTTGAGTATTTTTCATAGGCAAAAAAAGTTTTTAAACTTTTATACTCTTTATCACTTTCCTCTATCAAATCATCTTCATTTCCTTTTTTTGCTTTATATGTATTGTCATTAGTGTAAACGAATTTTGCTATCCTGTCAGGTCTTCTAATAGAAAAAGGGCTTTGATTAGCATAATAAACAATAAGTTCTTTAAATTCCTCATAAAAAGAGACTAACTCTATTTGGCTTTTAGGATGTGGAATTGCTAAATCTCTATAGTCTTTTTCTTTATGAGTGATTTTATAGCTAAAGGCTTTTTTTCTTAATTCCTTATCATTTAATGAAAGTGAATTTATATCACCTTCAGGAATATTTTTTATATCAAAAAGGATTGCAATTAATCTTTTGATAATCAAATTGTCTTTACAATTTATCCAACTAATTGAATCATTTTGAAACTTAATCTTATGATTTACTAAAATCTGATAAAAATGTCTATTTGAAAAAATAATGGGTGTCTCATAAGGGAGAACATCGCTTAAAAGAGCTCTTTCAATGCCATATGATATAGGTTTTTTTGTTTTATTCTTCTTCATCCTACTTCCAAATTGAAATTATTCTTTCGAAATTATTATGAAGTTTTTTAGCTTCTTTAAGAACCTCAGGTCTCAAATCTGCAATGTGTTTCTTTTTCGAGTTTATATTAAAAAATCGCTTATTGATAAACCCATCTTTAAAACTATATGTTTTAAGTTTTTCATTCAAATTTGAAAAACTTAAAACAGGTAATTTTTCATCAATAATTCTATGCAACTCATTATCCAAAAAAACTAAATCTTCACAGTCATTTTCAATTAAACTATTTGAATAGTATATACCAACCAATCCCTTTTTTGGTTTGTGCAGTCTTGTGTTTTTAGTGAGATAGTTTATTCTATGTATTAATAATTTATAAGCTTCTTTTGGAGCAAAATTTAATTGTTTCTTAAAAACATCAAATATTTTTTCAATTCGGGAAGCATATTTTTCCTTCTTATTTTTAGAGAGATAAGTACGAGAATATTTTAACTCTTTCATCTCAAAGACGTAACCTAAGAACTCAATATTCATTAAACTAATATTCTTTTCTAAATCATAAGGAAATGTTTTACTTAGATTCATCTTTAATTTAACTGATTCAATAATTTTATTTATGATGTTTTTATAATCATTAATGTTCATTTTCCAATTAGGAACAAAGAAAATTATAATGTCATCTACATACCTACCATAATAATACACGTTATCAATTCTTTTAATTTGGTTATCTATTTCACGCATAAATAGTTCAGATAAATAAGCACTAACTCCAGCTCCTCTTGGTATTCCTTTCCTTTCTGAGAGAGGCTTTTCTAATTGATCTGTGAGCTCATTATAACTATAAAACAAATTCTTTATCAAAGCTTTCGACTTCGGGCTAAGCAACTGATTATCATTTATTTGATTTAGCAACTTTTCTTGTGAGACACTTTCGTAAAACCCTTTTATATCAGTTCTTAAAACTATCTTAGGAAAATTATCTTTCAATAATCTTTGAACTTGCTTGGTAATAAGATACCTATTACTCTGTTTCACCCCAAATGTTCTATTTATATTATACTGTAATTGCTTCATTGTATAAAATGAAGCTGCATCTTTTTTTACAGGAAAAACATCTTTACCACTATCCTCATGATGAAACTTATAAAAGTTAAATTTAAAACCTTTACTGTTTACAGTTTCTACAAGTCCATGCAAAGTAATTTCTAATTCTTCATTTTTATTTTCTTCAATTCCCTCTTTCTCATTATAAAGATTTTCTAAACTATCGTCATCATCCGAAATAACTCCTCTTGATTTATAATCTTTTATTTCTCTTCTTTTTCTTTTAAGTTCACTCGATAATCTATGAAACTCTTCGCTATAAAATTCCGATTCGAAATTCCCTTTTCGATTTTCGATTTCAAAAATTATCTTGAAATTATCTAATGAAAATGACTGGTCTAACATCCTTCAATAATTTTAATTTCATCTTCACTCAACCCATACAACTCGTAAACCATTGCATCAATCTCTGCATCCGTTTTATCAATTTCAGTTTTTAAGGTTTGAGCTTCTGCTTTTTTGGTTTCAAAAACTTCCATCCATTCCATTTCATCCATTTTAGAAAGCGTCTCCCCTCCTACTTTTTTAATGGCTTTATTGAGTTCTTTGATAAATTCTCCAAACTCTAACTCGTGCCAGTTTTGGATTCCAGTATATTGATAAACTCCTTCGATTTGATTATCTAAATATTTTAAGAATTTCACTCTTATTGCTGACTCTTTTTCCAAAATTGATAATAGGTTGTCAAGTGTAATTGACAATTTTTCAGAATTATCATATTTTACCATTGGTAACCATTCAATATTGACTTTTTTAACTTGTGGATAAACAGTTCCAGCTTCGTCCAATTTCCAACTATATAAATATTTAAAGAGTTTTGAATTAAGTATTCCCAATATGAATTTTAACTCCTTTTCTTTATCTATACTATCATTCTTCAAATTTAAAGTATGAATTGAGTCGATTGGGTAATAATTATTAGTATCTAAAACTCCCAAAATATGAGTAGCTGTTTGGCGTATTAAAATTTTCGGCTCATTAAAGTCCTGTTCATTTCTCGACCAATGCAAACAATACCAAGGTAATTTCCCTTGTTTTGTTTCCCTTTTTTTAGATAACCTTTCTTTAAATGGAGTTAATAAGTTTTCAATAACAGATTGTTCTTCTTCTCCAGTTTTTTTTGTTGAATACAAAATGTAATCATCATCAAATAACATTCTATATCTGTTAATTGTCTTACCTTTTAATACTTTATGGAAAACCTTCTCAGAAATACCATTATCCAAAAAATAATTTTGGCTATTAAGAAAACATTCATTTCCACCTGTGGTTATTCCTTGCGTTATTTTAATTATATCAGATAGTTTATCTGAGAATTTATTAGTTAAACGTCTTACATCAAAGCTTCCAGAATCTTTAAGGATGAATCCAGAGGTCTCTAAATTTTCAGCTTTTAACTTGGGAATATCGCTTAACTCAATATCTGATAATTTATTCTTGAAAATTTTCCCTCTAAAAAATGGAGACTGAACTTTATTCTTTGAAATCAATATAATAGCTGTATCAACTATAGCATCTTCAAACACTTTAGTAAGACCCAATACTTGTTCTACATCATTATCTGTTGTTAGCAAGTTCCTTAACTCTGAAAATTGGGAATAATCAATAAATGTATTAGGGGTAATAAAACAGAGTAATCCTTTTGGTTTTAATATATGTAAGGCTATTTCAAAAAACATAATATACATATCAAATGTTCCTGAAAATGACTTCGCATATCTCTTTAATAAGAAAGTTTTCTCTAACTCATTAAAATAATCTCCATAAGGCGGGTTTCCAATAACCACATCAAAACCACCTTTTTCAAATATGTGTACAAATTTTTCTTCCCATTTAAAAGCTTTACCTCCTGCAACAGTTTTACTATCTATTATTGAGTTACCACATTTAATATTATCACTTAAACTGTTCAGTTTTCGCCTTGGTTGTGCGGTGCGTAACCATAAAGAGAGTTTCGCAATCTCTACAGACTCTTCGTTTAGGTCAACACCAAAAATATTGTTTTCTAATACGGTATTCTCAATGTTTGGAAACACCAAACCACCACCCAATAAATTGGTTTGTAATTCATCTATGTAACCGTGTTCTTTTATTAAAAAATCCAAGGCTTGATTTAAGAAAGCACCAGAACCACAAGCAGGGTCAAGAATGGTGAGTTGCAACAACCATTCTCTGTACGCTTCTAAAGCTGCTAACAACTTCTTTTTGGTTTCCGTTTGGCGTTTTGGGCGATATTCCTCTTCCACTATATTGAATTCGATTTTCTTCTCGTTACAGAGTTTTCCTACTGTATTGTCAACTATGTATTTGGTAATGTATTTAGGTGTGTAGAAAACACCGTCTTTCTTACGTTTGGTTTTCTGCTTGTCAAAATTAGTTCCTTCAATTTCAGCATTTACGCTTTCAATCTCGTTTAACGAATTTTCAAAAATGTGTCCCAGTATATTTACATCTACTTGGCTTTCAAAATCGTAATGCGATAAATCTTTCGTGTGTTTAAAGAGTAAATCATCACTAATATGCAAACTATCTAAAACAGCATCAGGTTTAAACAAACCGCCATTGTAGGCAAATATTTCAGCACTTTTATCTGTGCCTTTTCTGCCTGTATCTAAATAATTAAAATACAGTTTGTATCGCTCGTACAACGGAGCATAAGCATCTAAATCTTTCAATTTATCCCATTGTTCCAATATCTTTAAGGTAGAATTTGGAGGCAACAAACCTCTATCTTCTGCGAAAAAGATAAACAGAAAACGGTCAATCAGTTTTTGTGATTTCTTAAATAGATTGTGTTTTATGTTTTTGTTCGCTCTCTCCGTGTCTTCATTGTTTAATTCAATACGAAAAACTTCGTTTTTCATATTGAGTTTTACCAAGTCACGAAACAGCTCACGTTTAAACAAGGAGTAATCAGCATAAAACTTCTTGGTAATCTTCTCTTCTTCCTGTATGGAAGCTTCTTTTATTTTAAGCGGAACATTACCCAACAAGTTGTCTTTAGCCAAACACAAGTACAGCAGCTCAAAACGTTCTTGATTAATAGTAAACAAATCAAACTCTTCAAACTCAACCGCATTGTTAATGTAAAAGCGAACTTTCTCAAAGTTGGAAGTAATTACGTACACACAACCTGTTTGGTTGGCTTTGTAATCGAATGCTTGTTGACGAACTTTTTCTAAATCTTTGGTTTTTGTGCTTTTTAATTCAATAACGCCCAAAGCATTACCACCTTTCAGAATTGCACCATCAGCTTTCTTTGCTCCCTTTTCGTTTTTTAATTCAGTAGTTAAATTAAACTTAGGATTCGGAGCCAATGTATAGTCAAATACATTTACAAATAACTCAATCAAAAACCCCTCTTGGAATTGCTCTTCTTTTCGCTCTCTAATATTTTGTTGAATAGTAGGATTATGAAAGTATTTGGTAAACTTCTTATATGCTTTAGCCACAACATCGCTATCCTGTTGCTTTAGGTATTTATTGACTACTGAGTTTTGAAATAATGCCATTTAATTCTGCTTACCTTTTGAATCAATCAAATCTTTCACATCCACCTCCAGAATTTCGGCTATCTTAAATAACACTTCCAAACTTGGCTGTGTTCTATTCTGCACATAAGAGTTTACCATATTAAAACTCTTACCCAACTTCTCAGCCAACCAAACCTGTTTAATCCCTTTGGTTTCCAACACTTTTTTGATGCGATTCATTGCTTCAATTTTTAAAGGAAACAAGGTACTAATTATCAAGCAAACTATCTCAAATTTTAAGATATATTTATTAAGGCAAAGTTGTATTGCTTGGGCGTGCCCTAAAGGTCGGGCTATCCGTTATATCTTTCTGTGAAAAACAGAAAGGATGCCACTTCTATCCCTCACGCACTACTAAAAATTGTAAATTAGGTGTAATGATTGCAGCAAAAATATATTTCCAAATAACCGCACACATTTGCCATTCACACAATGCTCCCCTCCTGCCCAAATGTCAAAAGAGTGCTACATCTACTGTGAGTAAGAAAATTAGGATAATAAAGAAAAGAAAGAACCCTCCCTAAAAACTTTTAATTGCTTTGCTTGCCCCTAAGCTAAGTAACATAACGCAGTACATTATAAAGCATACTGCGTCAGCTTCATAATTGGTCATTATATTAAATGTCTTTAACGAATGAGACATTTATGTTATTGCTATGCTGTCTTTAAATCCTTTTTAGAATTCATTAGGCTGGCATTACGAGAACGTTTATTGATTTCAACTGATAATTTGTAAGGTCTGTTAAACGCACTTTGGTTCACGCTAAATCGTTCAGATAAGGTACGGATAACGTTTTTAGACAGCCCTTTTTTATAATTCAAAATATCTGAAAGATGCCCCTTGGAAATCTGCAAAAACTCTGCAAGAGCTATCTGATTCAAATTATTATCACTCATTAACGACTTCAACAATTGTATCGGATCAATTTCATTCAATTGTGTATGCTCTTCATCGTATTTCTCTATTAATAGAGTTAAGGTTTCGATCAAATCAAGTGTATCATCAGTTGGATTATTACTATAAGTAGAAGTTAATTGTTCCAAATCATTACAATACGCTTTGTATTGATTATCAGATCGTATGATGGTGTAATTCTTCATAATATGTTTAATTTAACTAAAGTCATCAATGGTAAACTGTAAATTTTGTTTACATAATTTTGAGTATTCAGCGTGAGTACCAATCCATTTTACAAAAAGGTGTAACATTTTTGGACCAAACCAATAGGAACATATCAAACGATAATTATTTCTTCTATGTTGAATACTAATCGTTTATTACTAATAACATCAGCAGAACCAAACGTTTGTTGTACATCATTTATAGAACTCCAATCTGATCGCTTAATACTTTCTTTAAACCCTTCAAAGGAAACCTTAGAACGAGCATGTTTTACAACAAGCTCATCAACTGAACGCCATTTTATTAAATGTACTTTCATATATTAACGGTAAAAGTAGTAATTAGTTCGCTTAATGCGAATATATTATTATACTTATTATAAGAAACCGCACACATTTGCCATTCACTCAAATCCTCCCTCCTGCCCAAAACGTAAATAAAAACATTTTGCTTATCGTAAACGTTAGATTTCTAACTATTACGTATATTTGTAGCATGAATTCAGTGCAAGTATTTGATTCTTTTGAAAAGCTAAAAGCGGATAGAGTTGCAAGAACACTATCTGAAGAAGAAAAGGTGCGCCAGCAAAACGCAACAAATTCATTGAAGAAACTAAAAAAAAAATCTTCAATTTTTTATCTAATAAATGGATAAAACTCTTTCTGAAGGTATTAAAAATCTAGCCCAAGCTCTTAATCTATATAAGGTTAAGCATATGTTTGTTGGTGGTGTAGCGGTTGGATTTTATGCTAAACCGAGGCCTTCTACAAACCTACCTAAGGGCATTGATTATGATGTTGACATCTGGTATTTAGCAACAACTGAAAACTTTGTTAGTCTTATTAATGCTATTGGAAAGATAAGACCAGAATTAAAAATGGACTTAAATAAGATAGTATTTGATCCCTTAAAAACCTTCCTAAAATTCGATCTTGATAATTTTCATTTTGATTTTCTTCCTGAACTAAAAGCTTTTGATTACAAAGACTTTAATAAGTGCTATGAAAACAGAGAAGTAGCCCAAATTGATAAGATTGAAGTTTCTATGATCTCTATAGATGATCTAATTCTTAACAAAAAGGCAACTGGTCGTTCAAAGGACAAAGAAGATATTGAGAATCTTAATAAAAACTCCCTTAAAGGGTTTTCTAGATAAGAAATTATTTAAAAAAATATTTTTCACCAAAAAAGTGATGAATATGTTAGAATCAACATAATCTTTCGCACACATTTGCCATTCCCACAAGCCTCCCTCCTGTCAAAAATGCCAAAAGAGTGCTACAACTGTTGTAAGTAATGAGATTTGAGAAATATAGAAAAAAAACCACCCTAAAAACTTTTAATTGCTTTACTTGAGCCTAAGCTAAGTAACATAACGCAGTACATTATAAAGCATACTGCGTCAGCTTCATAATTGGTCATTATATTAAATGTCTTTAACGAATGAGACATTTATGTTATTGCTATGCTGTCTTTAAATCCTTTTTAGAATTCATTAGGCTGGCATTACGAGAACGTTTATTGATTTCAACTGATAATTTGTAAGGCCTGTTATGGTACTTCTACCCTTTCCAAAAAGGGCTGCCATTTGAGTTTGTGTAAGCCAAACAGTTTCATTCTCTAATCGAGTTTAAATTTTTGTTAAACCGTCTTCGGTTTGATATATGATTAATTCTGATTTCCCCATTTTAAATCTATTCTAACTCTAATTCGTTTTGCTCGTTCTCATCCTCATCAGCACCAGGCAACTCTAACGCTTTTACTGACTGTACAGCATTGCCTGCAATACCTCTAATTGAACCGTACATATCAATTGTATTGGTAATTACTTTTTCAATTTGTTTGTCTCTTTGTTTCCAAATCCGTTGCATAGAACGTTTCTCACTTTCTAAATCAGATTTCATTTGTGTAAAGCCCTCAACAATAGCTTCTACTTGCATTCTAAAAGTGTTTCCCGTAAGAAAAGTATAAAGAATTTCCATTTTGTCCCCTTTGTTTTCTTGAGAACTGATTGCTGTACTTAATTGTACAATGGACTCTCTTAATACTGCACAAAGACCTTTAAACTCTTCGTAATTACAAATCCAAATTCCATCTTTTAACCCCATTCTGTCCATATCAGAAGGCATTACTTCTGTTACCAAAACTCCAATATTTGCTCCTTTATCTCGTATATCTGCTTTGAATTTTCCTATCCAACTTGGCTGAAAATCTTTGGTGCGTTTACTTTCATAGTAGATAGTACCGCAATTTTGTGCCGAACGAGTATTAACGTGCTGTAAACAATCTCCACCTCTTGCTCCCTTTTTTATTTCTTCAATTGTATCTAATGGAAATTGAGTAGCCAACCATTCTTCTATTGCCAATTCTTGAACCTCTCCTTGCATTTGCATAGAACCCTGTTCCTGCTTACGTTTCATTTCTTCGGTTAACTTCTTTTGGTCTTCTAATTGCTTTTGCATTTCTTTAAAACGCAGTTCATTCTTTTCTTCTTCCGATTTTCTGATTTTTTCTTTTTCGGTTGTAAGTGTTTTGTTTAATTTTTTCTGAGCTTCTGCTTCGACAGCTTCTTTTAACTCTCCTTTTTCACGTTTTAGCTTTTCAATTTCTGCTTTAGAACGATTTAGTTCTTTTACTTGCTCTGATTTCTCGTTAAGTTCCTTTTGTAAAGCTTCAAACTGTTCAGATTGTTCCTCCTTTAATTTTGATTTTATTTTTTCTTCAATGACTTTCTTTTCTTCTTTAAGTTGAGACTCTAAACGCTCTTGAAACAATTCATTCTCTTTTTTCTTCTTTTGTTCAAAAGCTAATTTATCTTGTTTTAGTTTCTCCTGTCCAGCCTCATATTTTTTTTTCTCCTCCGCTATTTGAGATTGATACTTTTGTTTTATTTCATCTTCTAATTGGTGCGATAGAATATCTTGTACATCTATTGATGTACCACAATTAGGGCATTTTATTTGGTTTTCATTTTTCATTTTTTTTAGCTTGGGATCAGTACCTATTTCTTTTATTTAAATTTCCTTTCGATTTCTTTAAAACGATTAAAATCAGTTTTTAAATCGTTCATTGTCGGTAGTGCATGCTGGCCCTCTGGATTACTATGAGCGTTAATATAACCACTCGCTCTACCAAATAATGTGTCTATTTCTGCCTTATGCTCTTCTATTTTATCTCCTTTTACAGCAGTAAATTTTGTCATCATTATATTGTTTCGATAGCGTCCTACGATTTCTTGGAAAATAGTGTTGGAAACCAAAAATTCTAAACTAGTTCGCAAATGTGCATAACCTTCTGCTGCAACTCCGTTTTCATTCCTGTCACCAATCATTATTTATATAAAATTGAACTTTCTCAAAGTTGGAGGTAATTACATACACACAACCTGTTTGGTTGGCTTTGCAATCAAACGCTTGTTGACGTACTTTTTCTAAGTCCTTGGTTTTTGTGCTTTTCAGTGCAATAACGCCTAAAGCTTTTCCGTCTTTCAGAATTGCACCATCAGCTTTCTTCGCTCCTTTTTCGTTCTTTAACTCAGTAGTTAAATTAAACTTAGGATTCGAAGCCAATGTATAGTCAAATACATTTACAAATAACTCAATCAAAAATCCTTCTTGAAATTGCTCTTCTTTCCGTTCTCTAATATTTTGTTGAATAGTAGGATTATAAAAGTATTTGACAAACTTCTTATAAGCTTTAGCCACAACATCACTATCCTGTTGCTTTAGGTATTTATTAACTACTGATTTTTGAAATAATACCATTTAACTCTGTTTTCCTTTTGAATCAATTAGCGTTTTAACATCCACTTCCAGAATTTCGACTATCTTAAATAACACTTCCAGACTTGGCTGTGTTCTATTCTGCACATAAGAGTTTACCATATTAAAACTCTTCCCCAACTTCTCAGCCAACCAAACCTGTTTAATCCCTTTGGTTTCCAACACTTTTTTGATGCGATTCATTGCTTCAATTTTTAAAGGAAACAAGGTAGTAATTATCAAGCAAACTATCTCAAATTTTAATATATATTTATTAAGGCAAAGTTGGATAAGTTGGGCGTGCCCTAAAGAATTCTAAGGCGATTCAAATTTCCTCTAATACACTATCAACTCCTTTTTGAATGGCTGCTTTTAGAGCTTGGTATTTAACATTTTTCGATTGATCTTGACGCACAAGAGGCCGTAAATATTCACTGTCATTTGTAACCTCTCCTGCTACTATTTGAGCTTTAACCCATTTATTCTGCTAATCTGTAAAAGTTACTGTTTTTCTTACTGTTTCCATAATAAACAGGCTTAAAACACCGAATTAGGACTATTCCAAGTCGCCTGCTGGCTGAGAGGGCAATTTAGGCTATGCCAACCGCTTGCCTTGCTATTTCCAATTCTTCGTTGGTAGGTATTACCCAAATAGCAATGGATGAATTGGTCGAGGAAATACAACGTTCTCCTCCACCTTTCTTGTTCAATTCAGCATCCAACTCAATGCCCAAATGCAAAAGTCCACCTACCGCCATTAACCTAATAACCGCACTATTTTCTCCTACTCCGGCAGTAAAAATAATGGCATCTGGTTTTTCGCCAATAGCAGCTAAATACGCTCCAATATATTTTTTTATGCGATAGGTATAAATTTCCAATGCTAAAAGAGCCTCCTTATCGCCTTTTTCGACTCGCTCGGTAATGACTCTCATATCATTATCATTGGTTAGACCTTTCAATCCACTTTCTTTATTAAGAATGTTTTTGATGTCTTTAAGTGCATAGCCTAATGTTTCGTTCAGGTAAAAAATAACTCCGGGGTCAATATCTCCACTACGAGTACCCATTACTAAGCCCGGCAATGGGGTAAGGCCTAGCGTAGTATCTATACTTTTGCCATTTTTTATGGCCGCCATGCTGGCACCATTTCCTATATGAATAGTGATAAGGTTAACCTCTTCAATCGGCTTATTCAATAAGCTTGCAGCCCGTTTGGTTATATATCGGTGCGAAGTGCCATGAAACCCATACACACGTACTCCATTTTTTGTGTAAAACTTAGAAGGAATGGCATATCGAAATGCTTTTTCGGGTATTGATTGATGAAAGGCGGTATCAAATACCGCTACTTGTTTGGCCTTTGCAAAAATTTGTTCGGCTACTTCTATGCCAATTAAATTGGCAGGATTATGCAAAGGTGCTAAGGGCGATAAGTGTTTAATAGCTTCTTTTACGTCTTTCGTAATTTCTGTGGTTTTTGCAAACTTCTCCCCTCCATGCACTACCCTATGCCCTACCAAGTCAATTTCATTAGCCGAGTTAATTATGCCAAACTCTTTATCTACCAATAGCTCTGCCACTCGTGCCATCCCAACCGAGTGGTTACGAATAGGTTTGGTTTCAACATGCTTTAGCTCTTTATCAGTTCCAGGGTACGTTTTATGGGTAAGTATCCCCTTTATATCACCAACACGTTCGAGCAAACCAGAACAAAATACTTGACCAGAAGGCATATTGAACAACTGGTATTTTATGGAGGAACTTCCTGTATTTATAACGAGTACTTTCATGCTATGGTTATTAGTTATTGGTTATTGGTTATTAGTTATTAGTTATTTGGTTATTGGTTATTTGTTATTTGTTAGTTTCTACTATTATTCTTCTTGCGCTTGGATGGCTGTAATTATAACGGTGTTTACAATATCTTCTACCAAACAACCACGACTTAAATCATTTACAGGCTTGCTAAGTCCTTGTAATACTGGCCCAATGGCAATGGCTCCTGTTTCTCTTTGAACTGCTTTATACGTGTTATTTCCTGTGTTCAAATCAGGAAAAATTAATACAGTTGCTTTGCCTGCAACCTCAGAGTTTGGTAATTTTTTCTTACCTATTGCTGCATCTACAGCTGCATCGTATTGAATGGGCCCTTCCACCTTAAATTGAGGGGCTTTTTCTTTAAAAATTTCAGTTGCGCTCCTTACTTTCTCCACTTCTTCACCTTTGCCCGATTCGCCTGATGAATAAGACAATAGTGCCACTTTGGGTTCAATTCCAAACCGTTTAGCTGTTTCGGCCGATGAGATGGCAATTTCTGCCAGTTCTTCTGCTGTGGGGTTAGGGTTTACCGCACAATCGCCATAGGCTACTACCCGGTCGTCTAACAACATAAAAAACACCGATGAAACCACTTTATAACCTGGCTTGGTTTTAATAAACTGTAAGGCAGGCCGAATTGTATGCTGAGTAGTGTGATCAGCCCCAGAAACCATCCCGTCAGCTTCTCCTTTGTGCACCATCATAGTGCCAAAATAAGATACATCTGTCATAAGGTCTGTGGCCATTTCTAATGAAACCCCTCTTTGTTTCCTCAACTCATACAGTGCTTTAGCATAGTCATTGCTCCTATTAGAGTTAGTGGGGTCAATAATTGGTGTTTTGTCAAAATCAATTACCAACCCTAATAGCTTTACTTTATTTTTTATTTCATCTTTATTACCAAGCACAATCATATCCACCACATCTTTTTTCTGCAAAATTTCAATGGCTTTAAGTATTCTGTCGTCATTGCCTTCTGGCAATACTATGCATTTGCGATTGCCAGCAGCTAATTTTTGCAATTGATAAATAAACATTTTAGGCGTAACTCCTGCTGCCTGTGTGCTAACTACCCCTTTTTCAAAGGCTTTTAAATCAATATTTTTATCAAATAACTCTAAAGCAATGTTGATTTTTCTGCTACTTGAGTTAGTAATTGAAGAGGTAATATTACCGGCATTTACCGAGGTTTGAAAGGTAAACTCTTTAACAGAAAGTACCGGAAAAATAGTAGGTAAACCTTCCAGCAATTTAAACACTTCTTTAGGAGGGTTGTAGCCTCCTGTTAACACCATGCCAGAAATGCTCGGAAAGTTTTGAGACGCATTTGCCTGCAATGCTCCCATTAAAATATCTAACCTATCGCCAGGTGTTAGAGCTACGCTCCCGTCTTTCATTATTTTAAGGTAGTTATTAAGCTGCATTGCTACCGACTGAAAAGAGGTTGCCAGGTTGTCTAATTTATCCTCTCCAAAAAGCACATGTGCCCCCAACTGCTCTGCCACCTCTTGCAGTGTTGGGCTACTTAAAATTGGATCGACCGGAATAACAGAGTGGAACCCGGAAATAGCAGGCAGTTGCTTTTTCATTGCTTTAATCAGCTCCTTTTTTCTTTCTGGCATCACTCGGTTAGTAATTACACCCAGTATTTTGGTATCCTGATGATGGAATGTTTCAATAGCCATGGTTAAAGGGTTCAGAATTTCATCTAATGCTCGCCCTAACCCTTGGCCAATAATTAATACAGGAAGACCTAAGTTTTTGGCTACCAACGCATTAATGTCAAATTCAAAATAAGAACCCTCTCCTACGTAATCGGAACCTTCTACAATTACGAAATCATTTTTTTCTTCTAATGCCTTATATTTTTGAAGTATTGTTTCTACAAATTCACCCATTTTTCCTTTTCCTAAAAGCTTTTGCGCTTCCTTTCTGTAATACACAAAAGATTCTTCGTAGGATTGAGACAAATTATAACGAGAACAAATTAAGTCGATGTTTTTATCCTTACCTCCAGCTACCTGATCTCTAATAATGGGCTTAAAAAAAGCTACTTTAGGTGTTTTTCGAAGTATGGTTTCGTACACCCCTAACGTTATTAATGATTTACCAGAATAGGGCTCGGCAGATGATATAAAAATAGATTTTATCATGGGTATTAAGGTTTGCTGCAAAAGTAAGGTAAGAAGTTTAGAGTTGGAGGTTGTGAGTTTAATTCGTAAATTTATTACAGTATAACAAGTATAAGCATGAGAAAAGCAGTTGTTATAATAGCATTAGTGCTTGAGTCGCTAAATATTTATGCGCAAAGCCCAACATTATTAGGCACACATGGGTCTAATTCTCCTCAAATATTACAAAACTTAGATGTACAAATTGCCCGGTATGGTTTTACCGATTATGACATAAAGAATGGGATAACTAACGAAAGCACAGATGCACTTGACAAAGCTCGTACATTAGATGCCCTTAATATTGAACAGGTTGTGCATTTAACATGGCCAGATACTACCTCGATAAATGAATATGAGAGAATACCTATTGGTGCAGACAGTATTGAGGTATTTCAGTACCTCGATACATTGATAGATGAAATGGGTACTTATATTGAGTACATACAAATTTCTCAGGAACCATTTGGCGCATCTTCCTATAACCCAGAGGAAGAAATTACAAACGTAATAAAATGGTGGAAAGCAGTAGCCTTATTTATAAGAAACAAGCAAGCATTAAACCCTGATGATTTAGGACATATTAAGCTAATCACGGGGGGAATTACCGGGTTTCCCGGAGCGCTCAACAATCCTGATTCTGAAATAGCCTCTCTTATTGACTCTGTTATTGTGTTTGGCGAAAATTATTGCGATGCAATAGACCTTCATTTGCATATAGTTGATATTACGATGGGAGAAAGCTTTATTAACTATGTAAAGTCCAGAACTAACCACCCGTTATCATGCACCGAGTGGAGTCAGGCAAAGGCAGTTACATCGAGTGGAACAAACTGGATAAATGCCATTAATACAGCCTTTTATTCTCCCCACCCTTTTGCCGATTTAACCAATGATAAAATAATAAGAAAGGCCTATTTAGATCGAATGGATAGTGCTGAATGGAATATGCTTATTGCCACTTCGCCTTATACGCCAAATTTTATTTATGATTTTTATGCCGTTATGGAACGTAATTGTTTTGAGATGGCTTGCTACGCAGGTGTTTTTCAATTTAACGCACCTAAATTTGATTGGAATCAATTAATTGCCTCTAAAACAGTAATACAGGAACTTTACCCTAACAACCCTTTTTACAAAGAGTTTACTGGTTTGTCCTCCACACTTCAAAGTGGATTTTATAGTACTAATTGCTCTATAACAAGTATTGATGATAGAGATATTAAGCCAACGCATAACTCGGTTTACCCAAACCCGTTTAATGATTTTACTACCATTAAATTTGATAACCCAACTAACCAACTATACACTTTAAAACTTTTTAATAGTTTGGGAAAAAACGTGAGGGTAATATCGAATATATCAACAGGTAAAATAATAATAAGGCGCAACAACCTAAAAAGCGGAGTTTATTCTTTCCAATTACAATCGGGCAGTAAGGTATATGCTTCGGGTAAATTGGTGATTGAATAGTACACTAGTGGGTTAATTACTAAATTGGTTTACTAAATTTTTGCTTGTATTTTTTCTTTGGACAAGGCAAAAAATAAAAGCATAGCAGCGATACGGTTGAAATTTTTAACACAGTACAAAGGAAAAAGA
>JAKISE010000038.1 GCA_021648745.1 Cyclobacteriaceae bacterium | reverse complement strand
ATCAGCACCTTGAGCAGCTTTCATATTCAAAATAGCCATGCCACTCATACCTTCTTCTTCTTTTGCAACTTCAGTGGTTGAATTAACGGCAACTGTATCAATTTGAGTAGGTTTGGTTATTAACCAATAGCTCAAACTTAAAACAGCTATAAGAGCAATACTTGCAGCTATAGCCATATAATTGAGAGCGAAAGTGTCTTTTTTAGAAGGTAGAATTTCAGCATTAATGGAGGCTAGTATCTCCTTCGGATTGTTAATTGTGGTAATTCCATCAAGTGCGTCACTACATAGCTCACATTCATTTAAATGCAATTCTAAGCGATACATTTCATCATTGCCCAAAACACCTTTACTATAATCAATTAGCTCAGTTTGGGTTAAATGTTTGTATAAATCAATATGGTTTTTATGCGCTTTCAATTCTTGCTTCTATACAATTTTTTAAATTTCGTTTACCGTTTTGAATATTGCTCTTCACTTTATTTAATTCAAATCCCGTTAAATTAGTTACTTCCCGGTAGCTTTTTTTCTTGAGGTAGAATAGTGATACACACTTTCCTTGCTCCTTGTTTAGCTCTGCAATACACTTTTCTAACGCTACTATTTGCTGTTCTAAGCTATAGTCATTTGTATGATGCGGTTGTATCTCAAATTCCATAGACTCTGTCAAACTATTTTCTACAATGCCCTCTTTTGCCTGTTTTCGTAGCTCACCCAAACAGTAATTTTTAGTAACTACATAAATCCACCCACCAAAATTTGAGACTTCATTCGTAATTAACTTTTCAGAAATTGATTCATATAAGTTCATAACCCCATCTTTAGCTGCTTCTGTATTTTTTAAATACTTTATGCAAACACCCATAATAAGATGAGAGTATCTGGTAAAAAGCTCAGCAAAGTATTTTTGATCACGCTTTTTTTTATAGTGCGCTATGAGCTCCTGATCGGTTAAAGAAGATGTTTTACCTAGTATATTCATGTTCAGCTAGTGCAAAAATGAAATTTATTTATGGAAATCTATGAACACTTGCATCATTAAGGTACAACAACAAATACATAGATATGAAAAATTTAAAAAAATCATTGTTTCTAGTGTTGCTATTAGCATTTACTAGCACATTATCAGCCAAAACTATTAAAGGAATTGTAGAAGACGCCATGGGAAAAAAACCTGTGGTAGGCGCGAAAGTGTCTGTAGTAGGAACACCTAATTATGTATTCACCAATACAAAAGGAGAGTTTGCAATAGAAGCTTTAGCAAGTAATACCTTATTAATTGAGTTAACATCTTACGCAAGTAAAAGAGTAAAAGTTGGAAATCAAGCCTTTATTAAAGTCCGGTTGGCACTTATTATGATTATTGATGCAGAACCAGAGGAAGATATGGCATTGATGGAAATTAGTTCAACAGCTCCTTCTGTTCATAAATCTATGGCTAAGCGAAGAGCTTATGGTAGCATAATGGGCTCAGCAGAAAGCTATCCGAATTGGAATACGGAAGAATACGCCACAATTCACGAAAATGGCTACAAGAACCCAATGAACGATCCTCTATCTACCTTTTCTATAGACGTAGATGCTGCTTCTTATAGCAATATGCGCAGGTTTTTAATGAATGGTCAAACTCCTCCCAAAGATGCCGTAAGGGTAGAAGAGTTAATTAATTATTTCAATTACGACTATGAGAACCCTAAAGGAAATGAAGTATTTTCTGTAACGACTGAAGTGGCTACAGCTCCTTGGAATCAAACGCATCAATTAGTGCATATTGGTATTCAAGGTAAAAAGTTGGCAATGGATAATCTTCCAAATTCCAATTTAGTATTTCTGTTAGATGTTTCAGGCTCAATGAGCAATGCTAATAAATTGCCTTTATTAAAATCAGCATTAAAATTATTGGTTAACGAGTTGCGAGAGGGAGATAAGGTGTCGATCGTGGTATATGCAGGTGCAGCCGGATTAGTGTTGCCTCCAACAAGCGGTGAAAATAAAGCAGCAATTATAGCAGCATTAGAACGGTTAGAAGCAGGAGGTTCAACCGCTGGGGGCGCAGGTATAAAATTAGCTTACAAAACCGCTAGAGAGCAATTTATTAAAGGAGGCAATAACCGGATTATTATTGCAACCGATGGTGATTTTAATATTGGAGCATCTAGTAATGCTGAAATGGAAAGATTAGTCGAAAAGGAACGTGAGAGTGGCGTGTTTTTAACAGTACTTGGTTTTGGTATGGGTAATTATAAAGATTCTAAAATGGAAACCTTGGCCGATAAAGGAAATGGAAACTATGCTTATATTGATAATATCTTAGAAGCTAAGAAAGTACTAGTTAATGAATTTGGAGGGACTTTATTTACCATTGCCAAAGATGTTAAAATACAGGTGGAGTTTAACCCTGAGGTGGTGCAGAGCTACCGATTAATTGGCTATGAAAATAGGTTGCTAAACAAAGAGGATTTTAATGATGACACCAAAGATGCAGGCGAACTTGGTTCTGGTCATACAGTTACCGCTTTGTATGAAATTGTTCCTGTTGGAGTTGCATTTGATCAAGGAACTGTCGATCCTTTAAAGTACCAATCGGCTACTAAAACAAATAAGACCAGTTTTAAAGGAGAAATGATGACTGTTAAAGTAAGGTATAAAAAACCAGATGGCAATAAGAGTATGCTTGTTTCTAAAACAGTTAAAAATACAAACAGGAACTGGAAATATGCCTCTAATAATTTTAAATGGTCAGCCGCTATTGCTGAGTTTGGAATGATCTTAAGAGGTTCAGAATATATAAATACTACTTCTTATAATCAAGTGATTTCACTTGCAACGTCATCTAAAGGAGCAGATGAATATGGTTATAGAACTGAGTTTTTAAGGTTAGTGGAATCAGCTGAGTTATTGGTAAAAAAATAAGAAGAGGTGCTTTAAGCAGTAAGTTCTAGCATAATTAGGGCTAGAATGATAGGGGTAGGATAAAACCTGCTCCTTTTTTTATATTTTAGCCCTTTGAAATCCAATCTTAATTTTTAATGAGACAAATTTTAGCCATAACTCTATTTTTTTGCTACGGCATTAGTGATGCTCAAGAGTCTAATTACGCTAATTACGAGGTTGGAGCTAATTCAACTATGATGGGAGGTGCTGTTACTGCAGGCGTAAAAGATAATAGTGCTGTTTATTACAACCCTGGAGCTTTGGCATTTATAACAGAATCTAACGTAACCTTAGAAACTGGTAATTTTTATGGGGGGCAACTAATTATAAAAAATGGAGCAGGTAATGGGCTAGATATAGAGTCCACTTTTTTTGATGTAATACCAGGAGCAATTTCAGGAACTGTAAAAAGCCAAAAGCTTCCAGACTGGACCTTCACTTATTCTATTTTGACTACAAACTCGTCCCTTATTAAGTTTAGCGTAAGAAATTCTATGGCCATTGATATATTACCTAGTAACCCTGGGGATGAATTGTATGAAGGGCAATTTAGTTATAGCAACGAAATGCGGGAGAACGGTTTTGCCTTTGGTACTGCTAAAAAAATTGGAAATAATTTAGGTATTGGAGTTTCAGTTTTTGGTGTGTACAATTCGCAAGTGTATTTTCTTAACCAAGAAGCAACAGCTAATGCCATAATAGATGATAGAATTGCCAATACACTCGCTTTTTCACGGCTCACTAGGGACCTCACTTTTGGGAGTGCAACCCTTGTGTTTCAAATGGGTGCAGTGTACAAATTAGAAAAAACAAAATGGGCACTAAACATAACAGCCCCTAAGCTTAACTTAAATGTATTGGCCGATGCTACCGTTACTGAGAATGTAAATTTATTTATCCCTTTTGATAATGCATCAGAGGCTTTTACAATTAATCGTTTTGGAGAAGACCTAAAGACCATTCAAAGGTCGCCTTTAAGAATAGCATTAGGGCATGAAATTATAATGAAAAAATCTATTTGGAATTTTAAAGTTACCTATCATACAAAAATAAGTAAATACAATAGGGTTGTGGCCCCTGTTAATCCGGAAGTAGATGGTGTTGATGTTGGTTTTGTAGATTTAGAAGTGTTGGATGAGGGAACCGAAATTGTTAATGTGGCCGCTGGTGCCATTTATAAAATTAGGGAGGGGCTCTCATTTATGGGAGGAGCCAGAACCGATTTTAATTTTGCCCGGAATCTTCCAGATCCTGAGGAGCAAGACTTTTATGCTAGAATGTCGTATTGGAATTTATTCCATTTAACAGGAGGTGTAATTTGGCAAACCGATAAACTCAACCTAACACTAGGGGCTGATTATGCTACAGGATTTGATAAAGGGCGTTTGCAGCAGGTTAATTTAACAGAGCCTACTATTGAAAATTTGTTATTCGGGGAGTTGACAACTAATACCTCTACCTATTTAAATCAGATCTATGTTGTAGTAGGACTTAGTTATAAATTTGAATGATAAGGAAATTGAAATTTATAGCATGGGATCCGCAAAGTCGACTGCTTAAAAGGCTAGGAAAAGTAGAACTTGTGAAAGGAGAGCTTCTGCTCAAGAACCATATTATTTTACAGTTTACGGGTCATAGCGATAAGCTTGGCAAAGAAATATATGATAACGATGTGCTTTTAAGCAATGGAGAGCAACGATTTCGAGTGATTTGGAGTAATAGTGCAAATGCCTGGCAATTGGAAGAAGATGGTGAAATAAAGGCATTTAATGCCCAATTTATTGCTACAACTACCAGACTTTATAATTTTTTTGAAAAAAGTTAGCTTAACTGGCACTTACTTTTCTATGAACATAATTAACGGCCTCTTCAATTGTGGTTAGCTGTTCTGCATCATCATCTGGGATTCTGATATCAAAAGCTTGTTCAAACTCCATTACTAATTCCGCATAATCAAGCGAATCGATGCCAAGATCTTTCACCAAATTAGCATCGGGTGTAATTTCGGTTTCAGCCAAGCCTAGTTTATCTACCAAAATTCTAGTAATTTTTTCGGCTACATCTACCTCGTTCATAATTTGGTTTTTATACAAAGCAATAGAGGAAATGAGTAATATCAAAATCTCATGATAAATTCTGTGCCTTCATCTATTTGAGTAACAACACTTAGGGTGCCTTTAT
Organism: Cyclobacteriaceae bacterium; assembly: GCA_021648745.1. GTDB lineage: Bacteria > Bacteroidota > Bacteroidia > Cytophagales > Cyclobacteriaceae > JAKISE01. The sequence continues at coordinate 21,822 of JAKISE010000038.1, read as the reverse complement.
GTTTTCTCATAATTTGTCGTGATAGGCTTAGGCCAATCCCAGATCCAGACTTTTTTGTAGTGAAAAAAGGAGTAAATATTCGAGAAAGTGCATCTTCTTCAATCCCAGAACCATTGTCCTTTACGGTAATTAAAACCCTATTTTTATCATCTTTATGGGCGTTAATTTCTATCAAACGATTGGTCTCTTCGTCAAAGGCCTGAATGGCATTTTTTAATAAGTTGATTATAACCTGCTCTATTAAGGCTTTGTCTGCATCGATGTATAAATTTTTAGGATCAACAGTTATATTAAAGGCAATTTTGCTTTCCAAAATATCTTTGGCAAGTAGTATATTAATTTCCTCTAATACTTCTTTTACTTTTAATTTTTCAAATTTGGGTTGTGGTATATGAGTAAGGTTTCTAAAATCTTTCACAAAGTGGATCAACCCTGCACTTCTTCGTTGTATGGTGTGAATGGCCAATAGAAGATCTTCTTTGTCTTCGGGGTCTAGCGTTAGGGTTTCTTTTTCTTGCCCTAGAGATTTTAGGTTATTTTCTACTGTGCCAGCCAAGGAAGATATAGGTGTAACCGAGTTCATTATTTCATGCGTTAATACCCGCACCAGGTTTTGCCAAGCCGTCATTTCCATCTCTTCTAATTCTGAATTAATGTTTTGGATGGTTATCATTTTGTATGCCTTTTTTTTGAGTACAAGCTCAATGGCATAAACTGATAACTGAACCAGTTCTCCGTCAATGTTTAATTTGGCTAAATCTCGGCCACCTGTTTTCAGTTTGAAAAACATATCTACAAGCTCTTCACTCAAATTTTGCAATTCGGTTATATACTTTATATCGTACACTTGAAGCAACTTTTTAGCTGCATTATTCATTACTTCTACTTTGCCTTCTTCATCAATGGCAATTAGCCCTATTCCTGCATGTTGAACAATGTTTTTAAAAAATAATGATTCCTCGCTTTTATTAGATGATTGCCACTTATGCCGTTTAAGTAATTGATTAATTGAGTTATGCAACTGGCTGGCGCTGGCATTGGAAAATTTTATTTCATCTTCAGGAGAGTAGTTTTGTTGACCAATAATTTTAAGAATTTCCTCTACATCGGTGTTAGGTTCGTGTAAATAGTTAACTAGGCTCACTACTTGAACTACCAGCAAAATAGCAAATAGTAAAATTGTAACAGCAAGCGAATGGTTCAGCCAGGTGCCTACTAGTAGAAACATAGTAAACAGTATGCCACCTAACCTAATAAGTATGGGTTTATCATACGTGCTAAAGACCGTACTTCTCAAGCCTTCTATATAACGAAGCGCGTGTGAGACCCAGTTCTTTGGCTGCTTTGGAAATGTTGCCATTATGTCTTTCTAATACTTTTTCAATTACCGAGCGTTCTACTTCTTCTAAATTAAAGCTATCTGTTGCGGTTGATCCTGAGGTGGTTCCACTTAAGAAGAAAAAATCCATCGTGGTTAATTCATCCTCTTCTGACATGATAATCGCTCTTTCTATAGCATGTTGAAGCTCCCTTACATTGCCTGGCCAAGGGTATTTCTGTAATTTTTCGATTGCACCCTCTTGAATTCCGTGTACATCCTTTCGGTACTTTTTAGCATACATATCTATAAAATGAGTGACTAATGGCGGAATATCCTCTGTTCTGGCTCTAAGTGGAGGCAGGTTAATTTCTACTGTATTAATGCGATACAGTAAATCTTGTCGAAATTCATTTTTTTCTACCATTTCCAATAAAGGTATATTGGTTGCACAAATTAGCCTTATATCTATGGATTTAGGTGTGTTATCACCCAGCTTCGTAATTTCTCTGTTTTGGAGAGCGGCTAATAGTTTTGATTGCAAGGGCAAACTTAAATTTCCTATTTCGTCCAAAAATAAGGTGCCTCCATTCGCTGATTCAAAGCGCCCTATTCGTTCGGAGTGTGCGTCTGTAAAGGCTCCTTTTTTATGTCCGAAAAGTTCGCTTTCAAAAAGGGTTTCAGTAATGGCTCCCATATCTACACCCACATACACATTATCAGCTCGTAACGATTTTTGGTGAATAGCTCTCGCAATAAGCTCTTTCCCAGTTCCGTTTTCGCCAAGTATGATAACATTTGCATCGGTGCCAGCTACCTTATCAACCAACTTATAAATATGCTTCATTGCAGAGCTACTACCAATTATATCTCTAAAGGGCTGATTAATGTCCTCTTCTAACTGTTTTTTTGCTTTTCTCAGTTTATCAACTTCATTATATGAGCGTTTAAGCTTAACAGCTGTATTTAGGGTGGCCAGTAATTTGTCGTTTTGCCAAGGTTTAAGTACAAAATCGGTGGCACCTTCTTTTAGCGCTTTAACGGCCATTTCAACATCGCCAAAAGCCGTTATAAGAATTACAACAGCTCGTGGGTCTCGTTCTTTAATTTCGTTAAGCCAATAAAACCCTTCTTTGCCACTTGTAGTGTCTTTGCTAAAGTTCATATCTAGCAAAATCACATCATAAGTATCGTTATTTAATAAGAAAGGTATTTTTTTTGGATTCTTCTCAATGATTACCTGTTGCGCATGTTTTTTGAGCAACAGCTTAGCTGCTAAGAGAACATCTTCATCATCATCGATGATAAGTATTTTTCCTAAATATTTTTCTTCCATAGTAAAAGTAATATGCTAGTTAAAAACTGTGCCAAAGAAAATAGTAGGCACTAGACTACAAATGAAACGATATTTAACTTACCATTTCATAAAAGTGTAACGAAATCGGACAGTTTTTTGTTCAAAATTTTCAAACCGATCATTTTTTTAATCAATTTTGTTAAAAATTGTTAATACTCTAAACAGTATTCTATATATTAGTGCTGTTGTTATTTTAGGTTATGGAGATAACCTAATTTATTTTGAGTTTTTGACCTTGAAACGCCTTGACCGAGGCGTTTCTTTTTTTGCTCGCAAAATACTTAGATAATAAAAAACTCCCCTCTATTTTGTAAAAAATATAAGGGGAGTTTTTAAATCAATCAGAACTAGTATCAAATATATGAATTAACCCATTCTACTCATAATGTTAATTGAATTAATAATACCTTATTAAAGATTTATTTTTTACATAATAGAGATTCGATCTGTATTTCATTACGCCCCAAACACCTGCTGTAGTTATAGTTGATCTTTCTTGAGTGTTGGAATAAATGTCCATATTTATCAAGTCTCCATTTTCTAGATAAGTAATCATATTTTTCTCAAAAGTGCATTTATTGGTTTTTGCAATAATCAACTTAGAAAAATTTCCTAAATTGTCAAATACATAAATACCTTTGTTTTTATCTACTAAAAAAACTTGGTTCTGATATTCTTTAATAAATGAAAAATCATTATCAGGGTTATCAATGATAGTGTTTAAGGGGATTTCGATTTCAATTCTATTAAAGGAAACATTATATTTTATGAGCCTAAATTCTGTGTTTTCTACCAACCAAATGTTATTGTCAAGGCTTTGGGTTGCAATGTCGATGTAATCAATAGAGGTGTTAGAGAGTTTGGTACGAGTGGGTCTTGCTAGAAAACGGTCGGTAATTAAATATTCTTGAAAAAAGTCGTAAAATGCAAATATTACAAGTCCAGTGCCCGATTCAAGTAGCTTGGTGTTTCCGAGCTTTGTAGGTGAGTATGTAAATAAAGAGTCGAGTGCTGAAGAATATTTTGTTATAGATCCTTCTTCGAATGACAAAAAAATGCTTCCTGTGGCATCTATGGAGTAATCGATTATGGTTTGGCTAAAGAATAGTGTGTCAGACTGTTGGGTGGTCTGCCCTAGTGCAAAATGAGGTGTGATAAGAAAAAGAAAAATAAAATATTTAAGCTTCAAAATTTAAAAATTTTAATTCACCATTATGAAAAGATGCATACCCAGATTGATTAACCCATTCCCCTAAATTTACATACCTACTTGTGTTGCCCACTTTTAAATCTAATTGTAAATGCCGATGCCCAAAAATATAATAATCATAATGCTCCTTGGCTTCTACTGATTCGCAATATTGAAATATAAATTCATTTTCTTTATGGGATTCGCCTTCAAAATCTGTGCTATTTATACGGCTGTTTTTAGACCATGCTTGGCCTAGTGCCAACGAAAAGTTTGGGTGCAACCTTGAGAACATCCAACGAGCAACTCTATTCTTAAATAGTTTTTTAAGCAATTTGTATTTATTATCTCCAGGTCCCAAGCCATCGCCATGCCCAATGAGTAATTTGTGTTTGCCATAAAAAAGGGAAGCGGGCTCATGATATACTATGGCTCCAAGTTCTTCAGAGAGATAGTTGTTCATCCACATATCATGGTTGCCAGAAAATACTATTACCGGAATTCCACTGTCTGTAAGTTCAGCTATTTTACCCTGAAATCTAGCAAAACCTTTGGGTATTACCTTTTTATACTCATACCAAAAATCGAAGATATCACCTAATAGAAAAATGGCCGCTGCATCTTTTTTAATTTCTTCGAGCCACCTAAGAATTTTAAGTTCCCTTTCTCTACTTTTTTCGAGGGAAGGGGTTCCGAGGTGGAAATCAGAAGCAAAGTAGAGCTTTTTATCTAGCGATGCGTCTATATGAATCTGGGTCATAGGTGAAAATTAGTGCAAGATTACCAAACTGTGTTAATGATTTGGAATTGTTTTATAAAAAAGGCCATTTGATACTTCAAATGGCCTTCAATTTGAAAATGGATAGAATTATTCAGTAGCTGTTTTTTCTTTTGCAGCCTTAGTTGAAACATTGTTTCCAGTGGAAGATTCAGGTTCTTTAGCTTCTTCTGCCTTCGCTTCTTCCAGTTTTTTATCTTCGGTTTCTTTTTTAGCAACCGCTTCTTTCTCTTCGGCTATTTTCTCTCGTTTGCCTTCGTCTTCTATAAAAGCCTCGTAAGTTGTTTGCTGTTCAAAAGGTCGTTTGCCAATTAACCTTTCCAAGTCAATCTGGTACAAAATTTCTTTCTCCAATAATTCTTTTGCTAAAATTTCGAGTTCTTTCTCCTTATGTTTCAGCAATTCTAAAGTTCTTGCGTAGGCATTTGCAATTATTTTCTTTGCTTCTTCATCAATTATTTGAGCAGTGGCTTCCGAGTATGGTTTACTGAAATTATATTCTTGTTGTTTCGAACTGTAGAATGAAACATTGCCAATCTTATCGTTCATGCCATAAATGCTCACCATGTTATAAGCAACTTGGGTTACCCTTTCCAAATCGCTGAGTGCACCAGTAGATATTTTACCAAAAATTATTTCTTCGGCAGCTCTACCACCTAAAGACATACACATTTCATCTATTAACTGATCCGTTTGGTATAGAAACTGTTCTTTGGGTAAGTATTGGGCATATCCTAAGGCAGCTAATCCTCTTGGAACAATACTTACTTTTACCAACGGATCGGCATGTTCTAAAAACCAACCAGCAACAGCATGGCCGGCTTCATGGTAGGCAACAATTTTTTTCTCTTCTGGTGAGATGATTTTATTTTTTTTCTCCAGACCACCAATTACACGATCGATGGCATCTTGAAAATCTATCATGTAAATTGCTTTTTTATCTTTCCGAGCAGCAATTAGAGCAGCTTCGTTACAAACATTAGCAATTTCTGCCCCTGCAAATCCAGGTGTTTGAGCTGCTAATTTTTTTGAATCAATCTCATCGCTAAGTTTCAAAGGTTTTAAATGCACCTTAAAAATTTGATTTCTACCAACGATATCTGGCTTGTCAATGGCTATTTGTCTATCAAACCTACCTGGGCGAAGCAATGCATTATCAAGTACATCGGGTCTGTTGGTGGCAGCCAATATAATTACGCCTGAATCAGTAGCAAACCCATCCATCTCTACCAATAATGAGTTGAGCGTATTTTCACGTTCATCGTTTCCGCCTGGCATTTGCCCTTTACCACGGGAGCGTCCAATGGCATCAATCTCATCTATAAATACAATACAAGGTGCTTTTTCTTTAGCTTGCTTAAATAAATCTCTTACTCTTGCTGCACCCACACCCACAAACATTTCTACAAAATCTGAGCCTGAAAGGGTAAAAAATGGCACTTCAGCTTCTCCGGCAACTGCTTTTGCCAATAAAGTCTTTCCTGTCCCAGGAGGGCCTACAAGTAATGCTCCTTTTGGTATTTTACCCCCTAAAGTGGTAAATTTTGAAGGGTTCTTTAAGAAATCAACAATCTCTTTTACCTCTTCTTTTGCTTCTTCAAGCCCCGCTACATCATCGAAAGAGGTTTTTACCTTATTATCTGCATCAAATAATGCTGCTTTCGACTTGCCTATATTAAATATCTGGCCACCAGGCCCACCCTGGCCGGTCATTCTTCGCATCATAAACCAAAATCCGAATACTAGAAGAAAGAGAAATCCATAATTAAAAAACATGGCAGTAGGGTCACTTCGTTCTTCAATGCCATAATCGAGTTTATTATCTTCCCCAAGTTTGCCATTAAGTTCTTTAACAATATCGTCCCATTTATCTGCCGACAATACCTTGAACTTATACTGCGGTCCACTTTCAGAGGATCCCAATGTTACTCTATCGTCAAGTTCAGTCTTATATTTTGCATTTAGTAGTGCTTCTTTCTTTAGTTGCACTTCCACCATATTTTGACCACGTACAAAAGTCAGTTTTTCCACATCATGGCTTAAGGCCATTTCAGAAAACCTACGTTCAGAAATCTCAACTAGTGAGTTGCTATTGTTTAGCCAGAAAATAGATGAAATTACTAGAACTAAAGTAATAATTACCCATAACTGATAATTTTGTTTTGGTTGGGGTAATTTAGGAGTAATTCCTCCCTTTTTTTTATTATTCGCCATTTATGCGTTGTTTTCTTGTTTAATTTAAATTGCAACAGAAATATCTTCAATCTCTGTTATTTCTGCGTCTGCCCAAAGGTCTTCAATTCCGTAAAATTCTCGATCTTCTTTAGAAAAGATATGGACAACAACATCTACGTAGTCGAGTAGGACCCAGGATTTATTGTTATGACCTTCTTTATGCCATGGCTTTTGTTTATCAATGCTGTATACCAAATGTTCTACAGATTCAGCTATTGCCAGGATCTGTGTATCAGAATTTCCTGAACAAACAATAAAAAAATCTGCTACTGCATTATTAACTTTTCTTAAGTCTAATACACGGATATCAATTGCTTTTTTCTCCTGCATCCCTTTCACAATCAGCTGGCTTAATTTATCAGATGAGAGTGGCACTTCTTTTTTACTCATGTACTAACTTTGGCTTACTCGAAATTCTTTTAACCTGAGTTCGATCTAAGGAATGCTGTCAGCATATAAGGTAGTAGGCACGGTTTTGGAAATAAAAAGCGAAAAAATAATAATTTATTTCGAGATTTTTATTTCTAAAAGATTGCCTGCTAGATATTTTCCTTTTGGGCTTTAGTGAAATTTCCATAAACTTCCTCAAATTTCGTTGAATTAACTCGTTAGTCCTTCATAAATTTGAGTTGATTATGAAATTTTTACTTAAAGCTGACAGTATTCCTTAGGTCAAATTCAGGTTTTTACAAAAATACTAAAAAAGAGTGTATAAAATCCCTGCCAACATAGGCTTTGCCTCTAATTATATCCATTATCTGCCAAGCTGTCACTCTACCAACGAGGCTGCCACCGATTTGTTGACAAATGGGCTAGAAGAAGGAACTCTCGTAATTACTGACAATCAAACAAATGGGAAAGGGCAGAGAGGAAATTTTTGGGAGGCAGAACCATTTAAAAATTTAACGTTTTCCTTGATTTTAAAGCCCTCTTTTTTACCCATCCAAAACCAGTTTAAACTTACACAAATTATAAGTACAGGCATTGCAAGTGCTGTGCAATCCTTTGTTTCTAAAACGGTAAAAATAAAGTGGCCAAATGATATTTATGTTGGCAACAAAAAAGTAGGGGGCATTCTTATACAAAATAATGTAAAAGGGAATAGGATAGACTATTCTGTTATTGGCATTGGCTTAAACGTAAATCAAGCTGGTTTTACTACTCCAAATGCCATTTCATTAATGAATATGTTAGGTGAATCGTTGGACTTGAATAAAGTTCTAGAGGAGTTAACTTCTTCTATTTTTGCTCAGTACTCTTTGCTTAAGAAGGGCGAAACAAAGCATATAGAAGATGAGTATCATCAACTTTTATATCAATTAAAAGAATTTAAAAACTATGAAGCGAAGGAACGATTCGTTGGTAAAATCATTGGAGTTGACCCACTTGGCAGATTATTGATAGAAACAGGAACATCCGTTAAATGTTTTCAAAATCAGGAGGTTAAGTTTCTTTAGCACTGTTTTTATAGTTATAACTTAAATAGGATAGTAAGTCTCCAAAAGCATTTAGCATCTTCTGCTGATTATCGGTAATAATTTTTTCTTCAAATTTCAGTAAGAGAAATCCGTAAATGGCATTTAGGCACACTTGTATTGGGTTAGTAATAGTGTTATTGCTTTCTTTAATATTAGCTTGTATAAATGGGTTTGCAAGCTGAACAAGTGAATTATACTTAGTGTCGTTACTAATTAAGCTGTGGTGTAAAGCAGCTAATTCTTGAATCAAATTGCTTACTTCTGAAATATGGCCAGCTTTCTCTACATTGTCGGCTCGCATAATTTCAATAAGCGCAGCATACCATAAAATGAGTTCTTTTTTTTCGGAATCAGTTACAGGGATATTGGCAATCATATATTCAGTAATCCTATTGAGGTCAAACTCAAAAGTTCGAATTAAATCTTCTGACTGAAACATGTAAATGAGGTACTCCGAAATATTACTTTCTTTCTTCTGATCCGCCTTAACCATTCTTTTTTTCTCGCAAAGATATTAGTAGAATTTATTAGCTCAAATGATTTCTACTATTAGAATTGATTTTACTGGCTTAATTTCAGAATTTAATCTATATTTTTGCACCTCGTTTCGCAAAACGACTTATATGGATAGAATTAGAAATTTTTGCATCATTGCCCACATCGATCATGGTAAGAGTACCTTGGCAGACCGTTTATTAGAAACTACTCAAACGGTATCTGATAGAGATATGCAGTCGCAGCTGCTCGATAACATGGATTTAGAACGGGAGAGAGGCATTACTATTAAGAGCCATGCAATCCAGATGGATTATTTATATGAGAACGAAACTTATACCCTAAACCTAATTGATACTCCTGGCCATGTCGATTTTTCCTACGAGGTATCTAGATCGATTTCAGCCTGTGAGGGCGCATTGCTTATTGTAGATGCTGCGCAAGGTATAGAGGCGCAAACAATTTCCAACTTATATTTAGCCCTAGAGCATGATTTGGAGATAATTCCTGTGCTTAATAAAATAGATTTGCCAGGTGCAAACCCAGACGAGGTTACGGATCAAATTGTTGATTTGCTGGGTTGCAGTAGAGAAGATGTTATTCATGCCAGTGGTAAGGAAGGTTTAGGTATTGCAGATATTTTAGAGGCGATTGTTGAAAGAGTGCCCGCTCCAAAAGGTGATGAAAATGCACCTCTGCAAGCTTTGATCTTCGACTCAGTATATAACTCATTTAGAGGGATTGAAGTCTATTTTAGAGTAATGCAGGGTAAAATAAGGAAAGGAGATAAGGTAAAATTTGTTAATACAGGTAAAGAATATAATGCTGATGAAATTGGCATACTTAAACTAGAACAGGAAGCCAAACCGGAAATATCTACAGGTAACGTAGGCTATTTAATTTCTGGAATTAAAGTGGCTAAAGAAGTAAAAGTGGGTGACACCATCACCCATGTTAATAATCCTTGCGAGGATTCAATACGAGGTTTTGAGGAAGTGAAACCAATGGTATTTGCAGGTATTTACCCTGTGGAAACCACTGATTACGAGGAGTTGAGAAACTCGATGGAGAAGTTGCAGCTAAATGATGCTTCTTTGGTGTGGGAACCTGAAACCTCAGTAGCATTGGGTTTTGGATTTAGGTGTGGTTTCTTAGGCATGTTGCATATGGAAATTGTGCAAGAACGCCTCGAACGGGAGTTTGATATGACTGTGATTACCACTGTACCTTCGGTACAATTTCATGCCGTGTATGGGGATGGTAGAAAAGTGAATATTAACTCACCAGCCGAAATGCCAGACCCAGGTTCTATCGATTATATGGAAGAGCCTTTTATTTCCGCACAAATAATTACCAAGGCTGAGTTTGTTGGGCCTGTTATTTCACTTTGTATGAATAAACGTGGTGAAATTAAAAATCAAGTATACCTTACTTCTGATCGAGTTGAATTGTCTTTTGAATTACCGCTAGGAGAAATTGTTTTCGACTTTTTTGATAAGCTAAAAACCATTTCTAAAGGTTATGCTTCATTAGATTATGAACTAATTGGGTTTAGAAGGTCGAATGTGATTAAACTTGATATTATGCTTAATGGCGACCCAGTAGATGCTCTTTCTGCTGTTGTACATAGAGATAAGGCCTATGAATGGGGAAAACGACTTTGCGAAAAACTGAAGGAGCTCGTTCCTCGTCAGATGTTCGAAATAGCAATTCAGGCTTCTATTGGCCAAAAAATTATAGCAAGAGAAACAGTTAAGGCTATGCGTAAAAACGTATTGGCAAAGTGCTATGGTGGTGACATTTCTAGAAAAAGAAAGCTACTTGAAAAGCAGAAAAAAGGCAAAAAGAGGATGCGACAGGTGGGCAATGTAGAAATTCCGCAAGAGGCATTTATGGCAGTATTGCAAATTGATTAAAATAAGACTAAAGACTAGAAGATATTAGACATAAGATAGAAAAGGTGGATAACCTTACTCAGTCTAGTGTCCATTAATCTAGCATCTAAAGTCTGATAAAGAATAAGGTTATGGCAACAATTTTAGATGGTAGAAAAGTATCTAAAGAAATAGAGAAAGAAATTAAAGCTGAAGTTTTATCCTGCGATAAAAATGGGTATCGCCCTCCACATTTAGTTGCTGTGTTGGTAGGTGAAGATGGAGCGAGTAAAACCTATGTTACTGCTAAAATGAAAGCGTGCGAAGAGGTTGGGTTCAAATCTTCTATGATTCGTTATGATGATACCGTTACAGAAGAAGAAATTTTGGCTGAAGTAGATCGTTTGAATGATGATGATGGAGTAGATGGGTATATTGTGCAATTGCCTTTGCCAAAGCATATTTCTGTAGAGAAAATAATAGACCGAATTGATACAGCCAAAGATGTGGACGGATTTACCCCTGCAAATTTTGGTAAAATAGACCAGGAGCACCACAGCTTATTGCCGGCTACTCCCATGGGAATTATAGAATTGCTTAAAAGGTATGATATTGAAACCAAAGGCAAGCACTGTGTAGTAGTGGGCAAAAGCCATATTGTAGGTATGCCCATGAGTATTTTGCTTGCTGGCCCTGGTGATGCGACTGTCACTCTTTGCCATATTCACACAAAAAACCTTGAAGAGCATACCCAAATAGCCGATATTATTGTTGTGGCTGTTGGTAAACCAGGATTAATTACTGGTGATATGGTGAAAGATGGAGCCGTAATTATAGATGTAGGTACTACTCGCGTTCCGGATAGTTCTAAAAAGAGTGGATTTGCTTTGAAAGGCGATGTTGATTTTGCTACCGTAGAACCAAAGGCTTCTTATATTACACCCGTTCCTGGAGGAGTTGGTCCTATGACCATTGCTTCTTTAATCATGAACACCATGATTGCCTATAAAAAAAGAATGAATTTTTAAGAGAGTAATGGAAAGCTATAAAGTAATGGAGACCTTTTACTCTATTCAAGGGGAAGGGTATCATACAGGAAAGTCAGCTTTTTTTATTCGTTTATCTGGCTGTGATATTGGTTGCTCTTGGTGCGATGTAAAGGAATCGTGGGATATAGAAAACTCTAGTTTAAAATCAGTTAAGGAGCTAGTGTTTGAAGCCGTTTCTCATAATGCAAAAAGGGTGATTATTACAGGTGGTGAGCCAACCATGTATGATTTGGCACCTTTAACTAGTGCTCTTCAAACCGCAGGTATTCAAACACATTTAGAAACGTCTGGAGTTTATAAAATTACAGGTGATTGGGACTGGGTTTGTATTTCGCCCAAAAAGTTTAAAGCTCCATTGAGGTCGGAAATGCAAAAGGCTGATGAGCTTAAAATTGTAGTCGTAAATAAATCAGATTATAGCTGGGCTCAAGAGTACGCACAAAATGTTGAGGCTAATTGTAAGTTGTTTTTACAACCCGAGTGGGAGAAATCGAGTAATGTAATTGACGGTATTAACGAATATGTTAAGAATTATCCTGAATGGAGAATATCTTTGCAAACTCACAAGTATATGAATATTAGATAATGCGCTATTTATTGATCTTGCTTTTGCCAATCTTTTTAACTGGCCTTGCTAGCGCTCAATCATATACATCTAAAAATAAAAAAGCAATAAAACTTTATACTGAGGCTCGTACGCTAATGGGAGCTCGTTCATTTGATAAAGCCTTTGATAAGTTGCAACTAGCAATAAACAAAGATCCTAATTTTGCAGAAGCCTACTTAAAGCTAGCAACTATTTATCGAATTCGGTTTCAAGATAGCTTGCAAATGACTTGTTATAAAGAAGTGGTTACACGTTACCCAACTACTGCAAGGTTTGGTAGTGCTTGGTATTACTTGGGTTTGCACACATTTGAAGAAGGCCAGTATGAAAAGGCTTTATCCTATCTCAAAAATTACCAAAACCTAACTTCCAGTAAAGGAAAATATAAAGGTAAAGCGAAATTAATGATTGAAAATTGCGCCTTTGCCATTGCTTATAAAGTCAATGATTTTCAGTTTAACCCACGCCCATTACCATCTAATGTTAACCAATTTAAGCAGCAGTATTTTCCCGTTTTAACGGCTGATCAAAAATCTTTAATTTATGTAAAACGAGAGGCAAATGAGGAAATAATGTTAAGCACCATGGATAGGGATGGAGATTGGGAAAGCCCGGTTTCAATTTCAGAAAACATTAACACCGAATTTAACGAAGGTACTTGTACCATATCTGCTGATGGCAGGAAACTGGTTTTTACCTCTTGTATGGGACGAAAAGGCTACGGAAGTTGCGATTTATATGTAAGCACTAAGGTTGGAGAAGAATGGTCTATGCCTGAAAATATGGGAAGTGCAATCAATTCTTCGGCTTGGGATTCGCAACCAAGCCTTAGTGCCGATGGTCGAATTCTGTATTTTGTTTCGAATAGAAGCGGAGGGTATGGAAGAAGAGATATTTATGTCTCCACTTTAAATGAGAATAACGAGTGGGGAAACCCACAAAATATTGGGACAGATATTAACACGCCATTTGACGATATTTCGCCATTTATCCACTCCAATGGGCAACGATTATATTTTGCAACCGATGGTAGACTTGGGTTTGGTGGGTACGATATCTATTTTTCTGAAAAGGAAGATGAAGGGTGGGCAAACCCAATTAATTTCGGATACCCCATTAATACCCATAATGACGAAGTTTCGATGTATATATCTTCGGACGGAAGTAAAGGGTATTATTCACATGAAGAAAAACAAGGAGATAGTTTTAGCAGCACATTATTTGAAATTGACATTCCTCCAAAATTACAAATAGCTCATAAGAGCACTTATGTGTTTGGCAAGGTAATGGATAAAAGAACTAGTTCGCCCTTAGTTGCCACCATATCTTTAATTGACTTAGAAACTGAAACGGATATAGAAATAGTTTCTTCAGATTCGTTAAATGGCGAATATTTAATTGTGCTTACCGAAGGAAAAGAGTATGGTCTTTTTGCAGAGTCAGTTGGCTATTTGTATAAAAGTATAAACTTCAATTTAACAGAATCGTTGCTTGAACCTGTTGAAGTAAATTTGGAGCTAGAGTCAATTAAAGTAGGCTCAAAAATAGTGTTGAATAATATTTTTTTCGAGTTCAATAGTTATGAGCTAACAAGTACTTCTAAGGCAGAATTGTCTAAAATTATAGATCTTTTGGGTGGTGATATGATTGCCAAAGTTCAAATTGCTGGATTTACTGATAATGTAGGTAGTGATAAGTATAATGTGGAGCTCTCAAAACAGCGCGCCAAATCTGTATATAATTATCTAGTCGAAAATGGAATCAACAAATCTAGATTAACTTTTGTTGGCAAAGGAGCTACTAATTTTATAATGGATAATTCTTCTGAATCTAACCGCTCTCAGAACAGGAGAATTGAGTTTGAGATAGTAGAGTAATAGCTTAATTATTGCGTTTAAGCTATTACTCTACTATCTGGCTTTGAACTATCCAAAGTTGCAAGTAAAATTTCGATAGTGAGTTACCTATTATGCTTAAGAGTATATATATATTATCAAATTTAAAATTATGAGAAAAGCGCAACTATTATTGATTTTGATTTCTGTTTCTTTTATGTCTTGTAAAGAAGCCATTGAAGAACTTAATTCTGTTGGGAAATTTACTTCTACTATTACAGGAAGCGTTGACAAAGAATTTAACGGCCAAGCCGTATTTGTGCATGGGATGATTACAAGTTCAACTCCTCAAACTTCATCTCTAGTCATTGTTCTTTCGCAGGATGCTAACTCCGATGAGGTAATAACTCTTTCCCTAACTAAGGAAGGCGCAACGGGTATAGCTAAAGGAACTTATTTGTATGATATTTCTGGGACAGGTACGTTGTTTATACCCTCTTACACGAATGGAAATGGACTTTACTCAATTCCAGTGCCAGCGGAAGCGAACACCATTACAATTACAGATGTTCAAGATTTAATTATAAAAGGAAATTTTGAAATCAATTTGATGGATGTAACAACCAATAATACTGTGAAAATTGCTGGAACGTTTGATGCTTTAGGGAAAACAGAAACAAATTGATTATTTGTCTTCCAATCTTTCGGGTTTCCATTTATCTGCCCACTGAAGGTAGTTTCCGTTAAATCCAACTTTATTTTGCAGGTCTTTAGTTAATATAAGCAGTCGTTGAATTTTTTCATCAGGTTGAACTTCACTTTGTTCCACATCTCTAATAATTTTGTCTGAGCTTATATCAACACTGGCTTCGATATTTTCAAAGTAGGCTTCATATCTGGCCTCCATCGAGTCTTTAAATATAACCTCTTTAAAATGGTCATCTAGTATTTTGCCTGTAATTTCCCGGCCATGCTTTTTAGAATCTATAATATTGCCCTTGCCGGTAACTACATTGCCAATAGCAAACACATTGTCAAACCCTTCAACTTTATGACCAAATTCACCATAAGTTCTTAAATAGTCTCCTTTATACGGTATACTAGGTAGTGCTTCGGGTAAACTGCCAATAGATGAAATAACCAATTTTGTGTTAAACGCAATAAATTCATTTGGTATTTCTGTCAGCTTCCCATCATTTAAACTTGCTCGTTGAAAACAAATACTCGTAAGGTGTCCATCTTTTTGTTTATATTCTTTTGGGATACATAATTCTTCGAAATGGAATAAGTATTTACTCTGATAATTTTTTAGTAATTTTTGGGTAACACGTTGCGCCTTCTCAATATCATCTGCCGAGTCTCCTTTTCGGGCGTATAGAGGCATGTCTTCTGTTCTTCTTCTGTAAAACAACGTGCAGCCTTTGAGCCCTAATTCTTCTAACGATGTGTTATTTTCTTCAAGAATTTTGGCTACACCTTTTTTTTCAAAAGTAAATAGGTCGATGTCGATTCCTTTTTGTTCTTTTAGTACTGCATTGGTGGTTTCTATCATCACCATTTTAACCACATCAATAGATGCTAGCCCCCCGCCAATTACACAAGTGCCATCAGGTAAATTATATTTGGGGCCTTTGTAATTAGATTCATGATTGTGGTTAAACCAAAAGAATAAATCATTTTGATAAATTAGTTCTTTATTTCTAAATTTTTCAATCCCGTCAATGGGTAATTTGCGATCTAGCCAGGCACCGATGGCAATTATTACAGCCGAAAAGCCCCATTCATTTGCAAGTTCATCTAATGAAATATCCTTGCCCAGCCTAACACCAGGTACAAATCGTATGTTTGGATGGCTTAAGCGAGTATCAATTTTTTGTTCCTCTTTATTACGCAAACCAATATGCCATTTAGGAAGCCCATCTTCAATTTTACCGTAAGGCAAGTTCTTCTGATCAAATACTACTACTCTAAATCCTTTTTCTGCAAGAATAAAGGCCGCTTCTGAGCCAGCAATGGATCCGCCAATGATGGCGATAAAATGTTTTCCTGAGTGCTCCATGTGTAAATTTATATGCGTGTAAAAATAGGTTCAAAAACGATAGATGATTATGACATTAGTCACTGAGAGGAATATTAAAATTAAAATACAACAAAAAAACGATTGGGCAATGCTAGAAATGCTAGGTTATAATTTTTCATTAAAAAATTACATGGTATCATAGTGGCTTATTTAATTGGGAATTAGTATCATCGAAAATGATTTATCTTTTGAGACTATTTATTTTGACTTTTTTATTTTTTACAAGCATTATGTGTTATGGGCAAACTGAATATGCCATTTCACTGGAGAACGAAAGAGTCATTGATTTTAAAAAGAGAGAGTTTTTCATTAAGAGCGTTATCGAAAAAAGTGGCAATGCAGTATTTACATATTCCAAACTTGGAAGTAAAAGGCAAATAAAGGTGTTGGTATATGACACAGACTTGCAAAGTGAGGTTAAGTTTTTATTATTAAAATCGCTCCCAGAGAAGAAAAATCAAATAGGATTAACCTTAGTAATTGATGCTCTTAAGTCAACAGAAGATTATGGAGCAAAAGGAGATGAATTAAAAATCACCTTCCAAGCAAAATTACTTTTAGAAGATGAGGTTTTGTATACCAATAGGCACGAAAAAGTTTTCTCTAATGCAAAGTCTTATGAAGAATACCCTGCATTTATTGTGCAAACGATACAAGGGTTTATCTATGATTTTGCAATGGTTACTGAATCGGCCAACCCAGAAGAGCAATCTGTGCAAATCAAGGATTCTCCAATAGAAGAAAAATCAATTTCTGAAAATGAACGGAAGAAACTTTTGCAAGAGAATGAATCTCGAGATGTGGTTGCAGTAGGCTACCAAATTGGAGGTTTTACTTTAATTGGTGTTAATTATGAATTTAGAGCCACGGATGTCTTTGGAATTCATGCTGGAGTGGGATTTAGAGGGTTTACGGCTGGAGTTAAAATTCATTGGAAACCAACGAAAGACGGTGGGTTTATAAACATAAACTATAAAGACGGAGGCTTCGGACTGATTAGTGGTTGGGCTTTAGAATATGGATCTAGAAAAGGGTTTGGGGACAATCGCGGAGGGTTTGGTCTACATTATCAAATTGGGTTGGTATTAATTACAAATCTTAGCCCTGAATATAGAAAAGCATTTGGAGGAGTTACTCCTCCGTTTCCGTCCATATCATTAGGGATAGGCTTTAGCTGGTAATTGCTACCTTAGGTAAAAGGTGTAATACCCTTTTGTACCAGACTTATTAACACCTTCAATTCTTACTTTTCCTCTTAGTTTCGATAACACGTTGGCAAGCTTTTGCGGTGTATCTATTTTATAATCATTGATGTAAGTAATTATTAGGTCATTTTCTAGTCCCAACCTTGCGAGCAAGCCACCAGTATAGAGTTTTGTGATTTTTACTCCATTTTCAATATTAAACATGTCTTGCTCCACTTTTGATATGATTTCTAAATCGGCACCTAAGTATTCGGATGTGAATAATTCCCTCTTCAAAATTTTTGTGGTACCCTCTCTATTGGTAAGGGTTACTCCCTTTTCAAAATCTTTTTTACCTCTTTTCCATTTAATTGTGAGCCTATCGCCTGGTGACCTGTAACTCATCAACTCATCAAATTCTGCCTTGCTATTAACCGAAGTTCCATCTAAGGAGACAATTATATCTTCAGTTTTAAGCCCGACCTCTTCAGCAGCAAA
Organism: Cyclobacteriaceae bacterium; assembly: GCA_021648745.1. Lineage (GTDB taxonomy): Bacteria > Bacteroidota > Bacteroidia > Cytophagales > Cyclobacteriaceae > JAKISE01. Next base: position 3,845 of record JAKISE010000038.1, on the reverse strand, counting down.
ACCTTTAATTACGGAGGTAACAAGTACACCCTCATAACTTTCCAAGTTTAGATCAAGTCGGTTGGAAACGTCTTGTGTTAGGTCAACCACATCTGCACCCATAATAGCTTTTTGCACTTCACCATACTTAATAAGGTCATCCACTACCTTTTTTACAATGTCAACGGGTACTGCAAAGCCATACCCTGCATAAGAGCCTGTTCTAGATAAAATGGCGGTGTTTATTCCAACTAGCTCGCCTTTTCGATTTACCAAAGCACCACCGCTATTACCCGGGTTAATGGCCGCATCTGTTTGTATAAACGACTCAATAGGAAATTTATCTTGCACAATATTAAGAGCCCTTGCTTTGGCACTTACAATGCCACTTGTTACTGTTGAAGTTAAATTAAATGGATTTCCCACCGCTATTACTCCTTCTCCTACTTGCAGATCGTGAGAACTTCCGATTGGAATAGCTCTTAAATTTTTTGCCTCAATTTTTAATACTGATAAATCAGTAGATGGATCAGTACCAATAAGTTTAGCAACATAAGTGTCTTTGCCAATAATTACTTCTAATTTGTCCGCTTCAGCAACCACGTGGTTGTTGGAAATAATATACCCATCGCTTGAAAAGATTACCCCAGAACCACTGCTAACTCGTTGTGTTGTTCTATCACCATCGTAAAAAAACATATCCATAAACGACATTCGATAAGTATGCTCAGAGATATTTTTAATATACACCACACTTTGGGTGCTTGTTCTAGAAGCATTAACAAAATCATTATCATCAGAAATTAATTCTGAAAATGGTTGATTACTAACAATAGCTTGCACTTTAGGCGATTCGCTATTTTCGGAGATAGTCATGAACTTGGGTGCGCTATCCATTGGCTCATTTACCAGTTGAAATAAGTAAGATCCTAAAAATCCTGCTGATGTACTTATTATAAAAAGTGCAATGTATTTTTTCATGTTTGGTAAGTTTGAGTTAACCTAAATACTACAACGACAATTAAAACTAAATGATGTGTTAATTGTGGAATAAACCTAACAAATTTTATACCAGTGAAATGATTGCCAATATGTCGTGATTGACTTTAAATCTGTTTTAGATTTGCAGTATGGGATTTCGATCTGTTCTTAGTAAGCCATTTGCAAAATATGTAGTTGGGCAACAGCAAAAGTGGATGGCTGAACCTGGAAAATATCAGCAGCATATTTTTGATAGCCTAATTCAGAAAGGGAGTCAAACTGTTTTCGGTAACGATCATAAACTTGGAGATGTCTCAAATCACAAAGAGTTTAAGCAAGCAGTATCCATAAACGATTATGAAGGATTAAAACCCTATGTAGATCAAATGATTCAAGGTAAAAATGATGTGCTTTGGCCAGGAAAACCTGCCTATTTTGCAAAAACTTCTGGCACCACCTCTGGAGTTAAATACATTCCCATAACAAAAGATTCAGTCCCCAATCATATTAACAGTGCACGCGATGCTTTATTAAATTATGTGCACGAATCTGGAAATGGTAAATTTTTAGATGGCAAATTAATTTTTCTTTCGGGTAGTCCTGTGTTGAGTAAAACAGCAGGGATACATACAGGGAGATTGTCGGGTATTGTGAACCATCACGTGCCGGGTTATTTAAAAATCAACCAAATGCCCTCGTACAAAACCAATTGTATTGATGACTGGGAAGAGAAATTGGAGCGTATCATAGATGAAACCATTGACAAGGATATGAGCCTGATTTCGGGCATTCCCCCTTGGGTACAAATGTATTTCGATAAAATTATTGAACGAACAGGACGACCTATCAAAGATGTGTTCCCTAATTTTAATATGTTCGTGTATGGGGGCGTTAATTTTCAACCATATAAGAAGAAATTATTCGAGTCCATTGGCAAAGAGATACCGTCCATAGAAACCTACCCGGCTTCAGAAGGCTTTATTGCTTATCAGGATTCTCAAGAGGAAGAAGGATTGTTGTTGCTATCCAATAGTGGTATATTCTTCGAATTTATTCCTGTAGATGAATATTATAATGACAACCCAACAAGGTTAGGTATTGATGAGGTTAAAATAGGAGTGAATTATGCCGTTATCATTAACAGCAATGCAGGTCTTTGGGGCTACAGCATTGGCGATACAGTAAAATTTGTATCTACTTACCCGCATCGGTTGTTGGTTACGGGTAGAATCAAGCATTTTATTTCTGCTTTTGGGGAGCATATAATTGGAGAAGAAGTAGAAAATGCGATGCGAGAAGCTACCAAACGATTTCCTGAAGTTGAAATTGTAGAATTTACAGTGGCTCCCAATGTGGCTCCTGAAAAAGGAATACCACGCCACGAGTGGTTTATAGAGTTTAGACAAATGCCCGATGATTTGGCATCCTTCCAAAATCAGTTAGATTTGCAGCTGCAAAAACTGAACACCTATTATTTCGACCTGGTATCGGGTAATATTTTATCAGAATTAGAAATTATACCGCTTAAAAACAACTCGTTTAGAAACTATATGAAATCGATTGGCAAATTAGGCGGACAAAATAAAGTGCCTCGCTTATCCAACGATCGAAAATTAGTAGATGAGTTAATTGCCTACAGAAGATAATTTATTGGAACTCACAAATAATAAGGACCGCAAGCATATTGCCATTTTGGGCTCCACAGGTTCAATTGGTACGCAAGCACTCGAAGTGATTGAAGCAAATCAATCTCATTTTGTAGTGGAAGTGTTAACTGCGGGCAATAATGCAGAGCTTCTAATTCAACAAGCAAAGAAGTTTAGACCAAATGTGGTTGTTATCGTAAACGAGGACAAGTATAATATGGTGCAAGAAGCTTTGAACCCACTAGATATTAAAGTGTATGCCGGTGAAAATGCCTTAGCCTCTGTGGTTGAAATGGATTCAATTGATTTGGTGCTTACTGCTTTAGTTGGCTATGCAGGATTGCAACCAACCTTAAAGGCCATAGAATATGGCAAATCAATAGCGCTAGCAAATAAAGAAACATTGGTGGTAGCTGGTGAGTTGGTTACTAAACTTGCCGAAGAGAAAAGGGTTAATTTATATCCAGTAGATTCGGAACACTCCGCCATTTTTCAATGCTTGGTAGGGGAGTTTCATAACCCAATTGAAAAAATAATATTAACTGCTTCGGGTGGGCCCTTTAGAGGGAAAGATATTGACTACCTCAAAACAGTAACGAAGGCCCAAGCGCTCAAGCACCCTAATTGGGATATGGGAGCTAAAATTACCATCGATTCTGCTTCCTTAATGAATAAAGGACTGGAGGTTATAGAGGCGAAATGGTTGTTTAATTTAAATAGAGATAAAATTGATGTGATAGTACATCCACAATCGATTATACATTCGATTGTGCAGTTTGAGGATGGCTCCATGAAAGCACAAATGGGCTTACCTGATATGAAATTACCAATTCAATATGCTTTGGGATACCCTAATAGATTGCCATCAAAATTTCCACGTTTTAATTTTTTGGATTACCCATCGCTTACCTTTGAGCAACCAGATTTAGAATCATTTCGAAATTTAGGGCTGGCCTATGAGGCAGTGGATAAAGGAGGCAATATGCCTTGCGTATTAAACGCTGCCAATGAGATTGCAGTAGATGCGTTTTTGCATGATAAAGTAAAATTTTTGGAGATGTCAGACATAGTGGAAACTTGTCTAGCAAAAGTAGCGTTCATAGCATCTCCGCAATTAGATAATCTGGTAGAAACAGATAAAGAAACAAGACGAATAGCAACTGAATTAATTAATTAATGGAAGGTTTAATAATGGCAGCTCAGATTATTCTGAGCTTATCAATTTTAGTAGGAGTACAC
>JAKISE010000037.1 GCA_021648745.1 Cyclobacteriaceae bacterium | reverse complement strand
CTTTAGTGAAATTTCCCTAAACTTCCTCAAATTTATTTGAATTAACTTGTTAGTCCTACATAAATTTGAGTCGTTTATGAAATTTTCACTTAAAGCTGACAGTATTCCTTAGGTCGAACTCAGGTTAGAAAGTAAACGCCTTAATAAAGAGCAAATAGCACAAGCCCTAGATGGAGTATTGGCAGATGATTCAACCCTTATTACCGATAAACATCCCTCCTATAAAGCGTATGCGAGTGATAACCCTTCAATAAAACATAAGCGATTGCTTGCTAAAGATCATGTGGATAAAAATGATGCATCTGTTCACCTTCAAAAGGTTAATAATGTACATGCACAGTTGAGAAGCTTTTTAAGGCCTTTCAATGGGGTAAGCTCAAAGTATTTGCAAAATTACCTTAATTGGTATTCCTATGTAGGACAAATACAAAATAGCAAAACAACGATCAAGCAATGGTTCTTAGCTATGCTTGCTACCGATCAGGCATATGCACTTTTTGAGCTTTTTAAACATAATGCTGTTATAATTAGAACTTAACCGAATTTATTAATCAGATGTTTCCAGATTGGGACCCAGGAGCAGGAGATGAAGTATTTAAAATTACAAACAAAACCATTAATGATTTAACATTGGTGCCAAACCTAAAAAAAATAAACTACCCCGAGGCAGAGCCATCGGGGTATTATAGGAGTTTGCTGCGCAAACAAAATTATTTCCGACTCAAGGGTCGGGGAATTAAACCACTTTAGATTAAAAACGAAAACCACTGTAAAGCCGTATAATTATTAAGGTTTGTTACAAAATAAAGTGAGCAAAATAACCAGCATGAATGTATAGCCTGAATTATTCATGCGTTTAGGTTGATGTGGATTTGAGACATCAAAAATTAAAGCTGTGGTGTTCTACAGCAATGTTTTTGTAACAAAGAATACGCGTTCAGGATAGGTTCTTTCGTAACAAATCCTAAGCAGTTTTTAAGTAATGAAAAATGATGATTCTAATGCAAAGATTGAATATGAATTGGAAGAGCTGTTTGAAAAACCATAGGAAGTATCGCACCAAGCTTACCAAAAACTAAAAGAAGAAATCGCAAAAATTTTAATGATTAACAAGAGGTTACCTTAACAAGCAGTTTTTTATTTATGGGTAGTATCGTATATTTACAGGCAACTAACCATCTTATAATGAACCGCTTACAAATAATTGTTTTATTCTTTCTTCTCTCAGCTATTACCTCTTTTCAATGCATTGGCCAATCTAATAACTTTGCTGGTAACTGGACTGGAACTGCTAATTGGGGGGTGCAAAATTTTAATGTTGAATTAGAATTAAGCCAAGTTGAAACCAAGCTTAATGGATTCATTTTTTTTGAAACACTGAACAAAAAAAAGTTTGCAAAATATGCTGTTTCGGGAAAAGTAACTAATGAGGTTGCACTTGTAAAAGGAACGGAATTTATTAAGAAAGAAGGCATTTGGTGCTTATCTGGGATTGAGCTAACAGAGAATACCAATAAACTAACAGGAAAATGGAAAGCTAACACCACGACAAAAGGGTGCTTTGTGCCAGGGGTTGGAAGAATAAACCTGACTAAAACAGGGGCAGGTAAGCCTATTGCTAGCAAAGCGTTTCCTGTACAAGCAGTGGTTATTGCCGATGAAGACAAAACAGGAAACTCTCTTTATACAGTACTCCAAAACCGGAGGTATTATGCACTAATAATTGGCGTGCAAGATTATAAAGATTCGAATGTAATCGATTTGGATCAACCCATTGCCGATGCCACAGCTCTTAAAAACGAGCTTATAGCTGAATACGGGTTTAAAAATCAGGATATCACCTTTCTTAAAAACCCAGATAGATCTACACTTATCGAAACCTTCGATCACCTAACGGCAACAGTAAAAAACACTGATAACTTATTGATTTTTTATGCCGGCCATGGCATTTGGGATGCAAAAATTGAACAAGGATATTGGTTGCCAAGCAATGCCAAAAAATCATCGAAAGCAGCTTGGTTATCTAATGGCACTATCCGGGATTATATCCGAGCCATAGATTCAAAGCACACTTTGCTTATTACCGATGCTTGTTTTGGTGGGGGCATTTTAAAAACAAGAGCAGCTTTTACATCGTCCAAAGCAATGCTGGAAATGTATAAATTACCAAGTCGTAAGGCCATGACAAGCGGCTCACTTAAAACCGTTCCTGATAAAAGTGTGTTTATTGAATACCTTATAAAAGCTCTCAAGTCGAATAACCAACCACTTATTTCTGCAGATCAACTGTTTGGTTCTTTTAAGTATAATGTTATAAACAACAGCCCCAATGGCCAAGTACCTCAATACGGAGTAATATCACAGGCCGATGATGAGGGAGGTGATTTTATCTTTATAAAAAAGAATTAGCCCTAACTTTGCTAGAACTTAACTCTTTTAGCAATGCTCATAAAATCAGCTACAATTATTAACGAAGGTCAGCAATTTGAAGCCGATGTGCTTATCAAGAACGGCCGAATTGAAAAAATCGCTTCTTCCATTTCTGCCAATAATGAAGAAATAATTGATGCTTCTGGCAAGTATCTTTTCCCAGGGGTTATTGATGACCAGGTGCATTTTCGTGAGCCAGGTTTAACCCATAAAGCCAATATTTTTACAGAATCGAGAGCAGCCGTGGCTGGTGGAGTAACCTCTTTTATGGAAATGCCCAACACGGTACCCAATGCGTTAACCCAAGGCTTATTAGCAGATAAGTATGCCATTGGAGCAAAGCGCTCTTTAGCCAATTACTCCTTTTTTATGGGAGCCTCTAATGATAATATCGAAGAAGTGTTGAAAACCAACCCCTCCGATGTGTGCGGATTAAAAATATTTATGGGCTCCTCTACAGGCAATATGTTGGTAGATGAAGAAAAGACATTAGAGGGGCTTTTTTCTAAAGTTGATATGCTTATCGCCACCCATTGCGAAGATGAGGTAACTATTCGAAGAAATACAGAAGCTGCTAAAGTACAGTTTGGAGAAGAGGTGCCAATAGAACAGCACCCTATTATTCGTAGTGCAGAAGCCTGCTATATTTCTTCGAGTATGGCAGTAGGGTTGGCTAAAAAGTATGGCACCCAATTGCATATTCTCCATATTTCCACCGCCAAAGAGGTTGCACTATTTGATAATTCAATTCCTTTGGCAGAAAAGAAAATAACTGCGGAGGCCTGTATTCATCATTTATGGTTTAATGATGGTGACTACGCAAAAAAAGGAGCATTAATTAAATGGAACCCAGCAGTAAAATCTGCCAACGACCAAAAAGCCATTCTGGAAGCTGTGCTCTCTGACAAAATTGATATAATAGCGACTGACCATGCTCCTCATACACTTGAGGAAAAGCAGAATTCTTATTTCAAAGCTCCTTCAGGAGGGCCGTTGATCCAGCACGGCTTAGTGGCCATGTTAGATTTCTATCATCAAGGAAAAATGACGCTACCTCAAATTGTGCAAAAAATGAGTCATAACCCTGCCATTTTGTTTAAGATTAAAGAACGAGGGTATATTAGAGAAGGATATTATGCTGATTTAGTATTGGTGGATATTGATAACCCATGGACCGTAAGTAAAGAAAATGTTTTGGCCAAGTGCGGCTGGTCTCCTTTTGAAGAACATGCCTTTAAATCAAAAGTGACACATACGTTTGTTAATGGCAAGCTAGCTTATGCCAACGGAATCATTCAAGAGGTAGGGAACGGAGATAGATTATTATTCAATCGATAAATTTAGTGCTTCAAGCGATTGCAAATATTAATTGAAGCAATATATTTGCACTCCAATTTACCTGCCAGCACGCGGGTTTACACGGTGGTTGTAGCTCAGTTGGTTAGAGCATCGGTTTGTGGTACCGAGGGTCGCGGGTTCGAGTCCCGTCTTCCACCCTAAAAGCTTCTCGAAAATCGAGAAGCTTTTTTTATGTGCCTGAGCAAAAGATTATTAACTAAAAAATAATCTTATATTTATGCCCTTAATCATCTATTCTATGGCTTTAATTGGGTATTCCCTGCTATTATTAATTTCATTTTACGTTTTAGCAGAAATCGGGGACAAGTACTTTGTTCCTTCGCTTGATAAAATATCAAAAGCATTAAACCTCTCTCATGATATGGCTGGTGCCACTTTAATGGCTGCGGGCTCTAGTGCACCCGAAATTTTTGTGGCAATAATGGCTCTTTTCAAGCCGGGCGACCATGGCGATTTAGGAGTAGGAACAATAGTGGGGTCTGCCATATTTAATTTATTAGCAATAATAGGAGTGGCGGGTATTGTTAAAAAATCAGTAATTGCCTGGCAACCCGTTGTAAGGGATTTGTTGTTTTATGCAATTTCGATAGTTGCGTTTTATTTGGTTTTAAAAAATGAAACTGTTACACTTTATGAGTCCCTTGCTTTTATGTTTATGTATGCTTTTTACGTGTACTCAGTAATTAGTTGGAAGAAGTGGTTTAAGTATGAAGAAATTGATATAGAACCTATCTATGCTGAAGAAAAAGAGTCAACTGGAGGATGGAAATCGATCTTTAAACCCATAGATGCCACCATTAAATTCATCGTTCCTCGTCCTGAAAAATACATTTTAGTATTTACCGTTTCAATTTTACTCATAGCTGCTACGTGCTGGGTGTTGGTAGAAAGTGCCGTGCATGTTTCGGCAATTTTAGGAGTGCCAGAAATGGTAATTGCATTAATCGTTTTGGGAATAGGAACTTCGGTGCCAGACATTGTTTCATCGGCAATTGTAGCTAAACAAGGTAGAGGTGGTATGGCAGTAAGTAATGCCGTTGGTTCTAACATATTTGACATTTTTATAGGCTTAGGCTTGCCTTGGTTTCTTAAACATATGTTGCTTAAAGAAGCGGTAACTACTCATATTGAAGGCCTTGAAGTTGCTGTTGGTCTTTTGTTGGGCTCGGTGCTGCTAATCCTTTTTGCCTTAATTTATCGTAAATGGGAGCTAAATAAGCGTTTAGGCTATATTCTTATTCTGCTCTATATTTTATTTGTAGTGTACGAAATTGTAGATTTATATGTATTTCAATAATGACTATTTAAACTATTAAATTAAGTATGAAAAAATCATTATTGCTATTCGTAAGCCTTGCAGTAAGTCTTACCCTTTTAGCACAAACAAAAAAGGACAAAGAAATTATTTCTGAAAGCAAAGAGGCCAAAAAATCTTTTCTCAAAACAGATAAGGGAATGGGTGCCTTTTTTGGGTCTTCTTATGGCTATGTTATGTTTCCTAATGTAGGCAAGGGAGGCTTAGATGTTGGTGGCGCTAGTGGAAATGGAGCCGTTTTTAAGCAGGGATCCTTGATAGGAATGGCCAAACTAACACAATTATGTATTGGATTTCAGGCAGGAGGACAGTCCTTTAGAGAGGTGATATTTTTTGAATCAAAAAAAGAGTTTGATCGGTTTACAGAAAACAAAATTGAATTTGCCGCTCAGGTTTCTGCGGTGGCATCTGCTGCTGGAGTATCAGCAGATGCAAAATATGTAGAAGGTGTAGCCGTTTTTACGATGGCGAAAGGAGGCTTAATGTACCAAGCTTCTGTAGGTGGTCAAAAATTTAAATACGACCCTTTTTAGATTTTTTATTTATTCCGAGGTACGAGGAATCTTCTAAGATAAGCAATTATAACTGTTGTATAAGATTCCTCGTACCTCGGAATAGCAAATCCTATAATTCTTTAACCATCATTTTAAAGCCAACGCCATGATGGTTAAGAATACTTAGCCCTTCGGCTTCTTTAAGATATTTGCGTAGTTTAGATATAAACACATCTAAGCTGCGCCCCATAAAATAATCGTCATCACCCCAAAGCTGGTTAAGTATAGTTTCACGCTTTAATAGCATGTTTTTCTGTTCAAAAAATAGTGCCAGCAAATCAGTTTCTTTTTGGGTGAGGCTAAACTCGGTGTCATTTACAATTAATGTTAGGCTTTGAGTGTTAAAAACAACATTTCTACAACTTAGTATTGGCTCTTGTTGAGCCTTGCCTTTCTGCGACCTTTTAAGAAACACCTCAATTCTGTAAAGTAGCTCTTGAAAGTTAAAAGGCTTGGTTATATAGTCGTCTCCTCCATGTTTAAATCCATTAAGAATGTCTTCATTCATTGATTTTGCTGTTAAAAACAAAATAGGGGTGTTGCTATCCTTGCTTCTAATTTTTTTGGCACAAGCAAAACCATCCAATTTAGGAAGCATTACATCTAAAATGCAGAGCGCATGAATGCCTGGGGTAAAAACAGAGCACCCTTCTTCTCCATTAGTAGCCAATGTGATTTGATAACCTGCTTTTTCGAGGTTGTCTTTTATTACAAAAGCCAAGCTTTCATCGTCTTCAACCAATAAAATATGTGCGCTATTACCCATTTTTAAAATTCATAATAAAATCACTCCCTTTGCCAATGCTGCTTACCACCCTTATTGAGCCGCCAAATTCTTTGGTCATTAACTTAACATAGCTTAAGCCAATGCCAAACCCTTTGGCATTATGTAAGTTGCCCGTTCCGACCCTGTAAAATTTGTCAAATATTAGTTTTTGGTCTCCAAGAGAAATGCCAATGCCTTTATCCTTTACCGAAATACAAGTGCTTCCGTTTTCGTAAGTAGTCGTTATCTTAACTCGATAGGGGGTGTTGCTATACTTAATGGCATTGTCTATTAAATTATATACCATATTCATAAAATGGTGCTTATCGGCCCAAATTACATCTTTTTTAGCATTCGCTAAAAATTCTATCTTCCCTTGTGCCTCTGAAACCGAAAACTGATCTACTGCTTCTGTAAGAATACTGTGCACGGAGATATTGGTGTAATTAAGCTCAAGTGCATCATTTTCCAACGAAGCCAATTCCAATACTCGTTCAACCTGGCCTTTCAACCGTTTGTTCTCTTTGCTAATAATAGTGGCATAATTTAATAACCGTTCGGGTTCATCTACAATATTTGGCTGTTGCAATACCTCCGATGCTACGGCTATGGTTGATATAGGCGTTTTAAATTCGTGGGTCATATTGCTAATAAAATCCTTTTGGATTTCAGACAGTCGTTTTTGTTTTAAGATGATAAACATCGCATAGCCAAAAAAGAGGATTACCACAAGAAGAACAACTGTAGTAAACATCCAAATCTTCATTCGGTTAATTAAGTAGCCGCTTTTGCTTGGGAAGTAAACTCCAAAGTAATAGTTCGCTTCACTCCAAGCAGGTAATTGGTTTAAGCTTTCTATCACAGGCAAAGCATCAGAGCTTACATATTCATCAAACACCATACATTCGGTATCGCAATTATATATACCATACTCAAAATCAGTTGTGATTCCTCGCTTGGCAAATGCCTTTGTTAATAGCTCTTTAAGTATGTTGGTATCTATTGGGCTATTTACCATTACAATATAATAATTACCTAACACCTGTCTAATTGGATTTGTGTTGGGAACATTTATCCTATTAATACTATAAAACTCTCCTGCCACTTGGTTAAGTGCTGCGTTTACTTGTCTATGAAAATGATCTTGCTCTTGGTTAAAGGCCGCTCGTACCCAGTAAATCTGGGCAATACTTATGCCTATTAAGGATAGGGTTGCAAGTATTAGTACCAAGCGAATGTTTTTGCCTCTCACGGCTTAAAAGTAGCCCATTTATTAATCTGTTACCAATCGTTAACAACTCATTAACATTGATTATAAATTAATACCCCCATACTTACATAAAAAAACATGAAAACAATAATTAGCCTGATAATACTTTTTTTATCCTTATCTGTAAGCGCACAAAACAGCATAACAAAATGCTGGCTTAACCAAGTTAAGCCTATTCAAAATGAATATGTTACTTTTTCGTATGTAGAAAAACGCAACGAACTAGGGCATAATTTTGAGCCTTGGCAGCAAACCAAATATGAAGGAAAAGGGTTGGTTTGGAGCAATGCCAATAATTTTATTAAACAGGATACATTACGTAGAGGTAAAAGGAAATACTATTCAAGTATTGTATTTAATAGTACAGAGTTATTGCATTTAGATTACGGAGATAACGAGCTTCTTCCTGTAACAAAAGAATCCTTTGCAAATCAGGTTTTAAATACAGCAAGATATACTCCAACAAATATTCTAAACTATTTTTTACAAAATGAAGTAGCAGAAAGCAAAGAAAGTAACTCTGTATTTGCTGTTTATACTACTACTATTAACAAAACGATTGTAAAACTATACATCAGAAAATTTGATAACCTGTTGCAAAAAGTGACTATTTTAAAAGATGATGAATTATTTGGAGATGTGTTAACAACCATTCATTATTCATCTTTTGTAAAAACGAAAAACCTCTATACTCCTCAGAAAATACAAATAGAAAAAATTAATGGAAAAGTACAAGATGAAGTTTTAATAGGCATGGTTCTGTTTGCAGAATCTGCTCCAGCAATTTTACAAAAACCTAAAGACTATGCGCTTGTTGAAATAGCAGAAACCCAGCCTGAATTACAGACAGAAAAGTTAAATGAAAACATCCACTTTCTTGAATTAAAACATACAAACGATAGAGTGATGATAGTTGAGTTCTCAACATTTTTAGTAGTAGCGGAAGCACCTTTAAATAGTGAAAATGGGGAGCTAATTATTGCAGAAGCAAAAAAAATAGCTCCCAATAAGCCCATTAAATATTTTGTTTTTGGTCATTATCATCCACATTATTTAGGAGGCATTAGACCATTTATTCATAAAGGAGCTAGCATTATATGCTCAGATGTTACCAAAGAGTATGTAACCTATATTGCCAATGCTCCTCACACATTAAACCCAGATAGTTTACAAGTAGAACCAAAACCGTTAGTTGTAGAAGTTTTAAAAGACAGCTTACTAATTTCGGACGGAGAATTTGATATGATGGTTTATTTCATTGGCGAAAAATCTGCCCATACTAAAGGGTATTTAATCTACTATTTTCCTTCTCTTCACTTATTATTTCAAGATGATTTGGTTTGGATTAAGAAAGAAGGAGAGCCCCAAAAAGCTAGAAAGAGACAAGCAGGGCTTTATAAAGCTATATTAGATCTTAATATAGATGTTGAGACTATCATACAGTCTTGGCCTGTTAATAACCAAGGCGTAAAAACGGTAATTCCTTTTAATGAGCTAAAAGCTACTGTTGATTTAGAGTAAACATTAACAACTCATTAACAAACATTAAGAACTCATTAACAGAGGTTATGGAGTGTAAACTTCAATTTTGATACCTAACAAAACAAATAAAATTATGAAAAAACAAATGATGTTACTCGCTTCAGTGGCTTTTATTACCACTGTATTTGCAACCACTTCGGTAATTGGTAAAATTGCTGAGCTAGCCGGCCCTCTGTTTACCTGGGAATCTACCTCCCATAATTTTGGGGTGATAGAAAAAGATAAGCCAGTTGAACACCTCTTTAATTTTACCAATAAAGGAGACGTGCCTTTGATAATTTCAAGCGTAAAGGCTTCGTGTGGCTGCACGGTTGCAAATTATAGTAAAGAGCCCATTGCTCCTGGTAAAACAGGGTTTGTTTCGGCACGCTATAACGCAGCTAAAGTGGGTGCTTTTAACAAAACAGTAACGGTTATGGCCAATACTGGAACCGGTGCTATAGTACTCAAGCTCAGTGGAGAAGTTTCTGCGGCCAACTAAAATCTTTAATCAAAAACTCAAAATTGAACGGTGTTGTTTAGGCAACATCGTTTTTAAATTTAATAAGCAATGAGCATTTCACTAATAATTCTATCGCTCTTAAGCCTAGGTTATGTTTCCGACAATAATCGGCTTAATGATTCTTCTGAAAAAGCAACCTCTATAATAGCTACCGAACCTTATAAAATTGATATAGAAATTAATGAAGCGGGGAAAAGTGAATATCAATTAGTTATTAAAATGGAGCTCATTTTGTTTCTCCAAATGCAAAAAAAGACTTAAAACCTGAGAATGAATACAAATAAACGAGCATTTATAAAGACTATTTATTTTGGAATTCTAATTGGGGCTATAAGTTTATCTTGCAATAGCCAGACTTCATCGGCTAAGAACACAAACAAAGCAGATAAAATAGAGGAACTTATTAGCAACTATACTAGCTATGGAAAGTTTAATGGGTCTATTTTGGTAGCTGAAGAAGGTAAAATCATTTTTAAGAAAGGCTTCGGGATGGCTGATATGGAATGGAAAATTCCAAATCAAACGGATACAAAATTTAGAATAGCCTCCATTACAAAACAATTTACATCTCTGCTAATTATGCAATTGGTGGCAGAAAACAAGTTGGATTTACAAGAGCCAATTTCTGCCTACTTGCCAGATTACCCTAAAAAGAATGCAGATAGAATTACAATTCATCATTTGCTTACACACACTTCTGGCACCCCAGGTTTTCATGATTTTATGGATTATAGAGATATGGATCCTTACAAACACAGTCCAGAAGACCTAGTGAAAATATTTGCTGAAGGAGACCTTCGGTTTACACCAGGAGAAGACTATTCTTATACCAATACGGGCTATGTGCTACTTGGGGTAATCATTGAAAAGATTACCGGTAAACCCTACAAACAGATGTTGCAGGATAATATATTTACGCCCTTAGGAATGCTCAATTCAGGATTTGATGATAACCGTGTGGTACTTGAGAACAGAGCTAAAGGTTATACAAATGGGTATCTTAGAAATGAATTTTATAATGCGAATTACATTGATATGTCAACCCCCTATGCAGCAGGCAGCATTTACTCAACGGTAGAAGACATGTTTCTTTGGGATCAAGCGCTCTACACAGAAAAGCTACTTCCTCAAAAATATATAGACCTATTATATGGCAAATATGTATCTGCATTTAATGGCAGGCATTATGGCTATGGTTGGATTATTGGCGGCATGCGAGTGGGTACTACCGAAGAACGTGTTGAAACGTATAGCCATGGTGGAGGAATGCCCGGTGTTAGAACTTTATTTAATAGAATTCCTTCCACTAAATCATCCATTATTATGTTAGGCAATACGGAGAAAAGTGCTCGTTTTGAAATCACAAATTCGATTATTGGCATACTTGAAAATAAACCCTACAACATTAATAAATCTGTAGCATACTCCTTGGTTGATGTAGTTAAAAAGGATGGAATAGGTGCTGGACTTGAATACTATACAGAAATTAAGGGGTCTAGTGATTATTATATGGATGTAGACGAAATGAATATTGCAGGCTATGAGTTACTGCAATCAGATAAAACGGAAGAAGCATTATTCATATTTAAACTAAATGTAGGGGCGTTTCCTGATTCCTTCATCCCGTACGACAGTTATGGAGAGCAATTATTGGTACTTGGAGATACTACAAATGCCATTATAAATTATAAGAAGTCAGTTGAATTGAACCCAAGAAACAAAGGGGCAGTTAATGTACTGAAAGGTTTGGGCGTAATGGTAAATTAAGACTTTTTGCTTTTCTGCAACCAACAAGTTCTGCTAAATGACAACTCAAAAATATAACAAATGAAAAAGAATTATTTAAACACTCAGCTCTGGATATTATTATTCACTCTGGTATTCGTTTCTTCTTGTAGCGGGCAATCCAACACAACCATAGCATCAGGCAATACCATTGAATCCATAGCACAAACACTCAAAGAAAATAATCACTTGCCGGTGGCAGAAAGAATAGCGCTTTACCATCGGCTAAAAAAAGAAGACCCAAAGGGCTATAATTTTAAGAACGAAGATGAACTTACTATGTATGGCTACTCGTTACTGTGGAGCAATAAAGTGATAGAAGCCATTGAGATATTTAAATTAATTGTTGAGCAGTTCCCTAATTCGTCAAATCCATACGACAGCCTAGCAGAAGCTTATATGGTGAATGGAAATAATGAATTAGCCATACTTAACTATGAAAAATCATTGGAGCTCAACCCTTATAACTTTAATGCAGAGGATCAAATCGAACGTATAAAATACCCCAATAAGGTTGCTGAAACACCTGCTGAGAAATTTGGTAAAATCTATACGCCTAAGGAGTACAAAAATGATTTAGATCAATTGGGAAAAAGATTAATGGAAGTTCACCCAGAAACGTTTAAATTCACTTCTAAAGAAGCCTTTTGGGCGATTATTGAAGAGAAAAAAGGACTTATTACAGCGAATACGACTTACAGCGAGTTTAGATGGCATTGCAGCGAAATAATTGCTAGCGTTAATTGTTCGCACACTTCTATGGGCGATTTTTTTTCTGAAAATGAAATGTTGCCCGTTTCATTAAGGTTTCCAGTACAAACACGATGGGTAAACAACCAATTATTTGTTATCGACCCCTTAAACAATAAAAACAACGTACGTTTAAAAGACGAAATTATAAGTATAAATGGAATAGCCGTTTCTAAACTTATAAGCGACATTTACAAGCACATTCCATCTCAAGGATATATTGAAACTACAAAAAAACATTTTTTTAATACATGGGCAACCGGTCTTATTCCTTTTGCACTTGATTTTCCGGCAACTTATGAAATTAGGGTCAATGGAGAAGAAAGCACAATTATATTAAACAAGGCTAAAGCATTTAAAGATCCATTAAACGATGAATCCATAAAGCGTTGTGCTACTAATTTATGCTTTAAAATATTGGGCGATGATAAAAGTGCCATATTAACTATTTCTTCATTCAATTATTACCCTTGGAATAACCTAACGGTTTTTGAAGATTTTATGGATGCTAGTTTTAAAGAAATGGCGAAAAAAGGAGTTGAAAATTTAATCATAGACCTCCGTTTTAATGGCGGTGGTTCTCAAGAATCTAGTATCCATCTTCTAAAGTACTTAGTGAACAAACCTTTCGTTTATTCAACATCAAAAACAGACAATCAAGAACCATTCTCAAATTCTTTTAAAGGGCAAGTTTATTACCTGATAGATGGAGAAGGAAACTCAACAACAGGTCATTTTATGTCATTCGTTAAAGAGCTAAACTTAGGAATTATTATAGGTGAAGAGCTTGGGTCAACTCAATTTTGCACAGCTGGGCAAACAATATGTAGGCTCACAAATACAAAATTGGTTTATTATGTAGCCAACAGTACAAACGAAACTATGGTTACATCGCTTCCTGATGAAATAGGCATTTTGCCCGATTATTCTGTAACCCAAAGCATAGATGACTATGTAAATAAAATAGATGCTGTAAAGAAATTCGCCCTTAAGTTGATTGAAGATTGATTGAAGGGTCAATTCTACTTTCCAAAGTAGATAATAGGGGATCGTCAATTGATGTACGGTTTCGACCTTAGGCTATATATACTGGACAAGCCCGCCAGACACAACAGAATATCACTTTAAAAGGTTTTTGTAAGCTCTTCCTAAGATCCTTTTGTTTAAAATTTTTGTCATCCCTTTGTGCTATATTGGACTTAGGCTCTTTCTAATTACTTAACTAAGACAAGCCATAGAGTATTGAGAAGTGGCAAAAACAAGATAGTTTTACATACATGATAAAGAAAGATCTTGAACTTGAGCGAACATGGCAGCGATTGCGTTTAAAGTTAAAAGACATTGTTGGCAAAAAGCCTCGTGACCTGAACAGTATATTACTTTTGATCGGAGTGCAAGAGCTAGGTAAAGGAACCTTAGACTTTAGCAAAGAACAAAAGCAAGACCTCATGCATATTGCTATTTGCAAAGTACTAAGTCTATCTGGTTACTATACACTTGAAGGACTAGATGAAGATGGCTGGCCACATTGGAAAAAAGTTAAGGAAGTGCCACACTTTGATTTACTTGAACAAGAACAATTATTAAAAATGCAAGTATTAGAATATTTTGAAGATGAAATAAAACTCGACTTCTAATATCTAATTTAAAATATTGATATGAAAATTATATCTTATAACGTAAATGGTATTCGGGCGGCAATTAAGAAAGGCCTCTATGATTGGATAAAAAATGAGAACCCAGATGTGGTTTGCATCCAAGAGTTAAAAGCAAGGCAAGAGCAGGTAGATACCACAGAATTGGAGGCGATGGGCTTCAAACACTACTGGATGTCGGCTGAGAAGCCCGGCTATAGTGGTGTTGCCATATTTTCTAAAATTGAACCAAAACACGTAGAATATGGCTGTGGGATAGGAAAATACGACTACGAAGGGCGAATTATTAGGGCCGATTACCCTGGAGGATCGATTATTTGTACCTACATGCCCTCTGGTACGAGTGGAGACGAACGTCAGGCCTTTAAAATGGGCTGGTTGGCAGACTTTCAAGACTATATTGATGATTTAAAAAAGACCATTCCAAATTTGGTAATTGTTGGTGACTATAATATTGCTCATGAAGAAATAGATATTCACAACCCAAAAGGGAATAAAAAGAACTCTGGTTTTTTACCTGAAGAAAGAGCTTGGGTTACTTCATTTTTGGAATCGGGTTTTGTAGATAGCTTTAGAAAAATTCATAAAGAACCAGACATGTATAGTTGGTGGACTTACCGAGCAAACGCAAGACCAAATAATAAAGGTTGGCGTATCGATTACCAAATGGTAACATCTCCATTGGAAGAAAAAATTATAGATGCCAATGTTCGTAACGAAGCTTTTCATTCTGACCACTGTCCTACCTATTTAGAAATTGATCTTTAAACTACTTAACAATAATTACGTTTAGTAACCCATATTGAAATCACATATCAACCACATTGAAACTAAACTCCACCTTTATAAAACGAAGGCACTAAAACTTAAGCTTTTGAAAGGAAGCATTGTTTGGGTTTCTCTCTTCCTTGGGCTTGGCATGTTAATGGGGGTAGCAGAGTGGGTTGGTGAATTGAGTGCCTTGAACAGAACAATTATTTTTGTTCTGTTTTCCATGGCAATTTTAACTTCGGCTGGTATTCTAATTATTAAGCCGGCCCTCCAGTTATTGAATGCAAACCGATCAATTAAAGATAAAGATGCTGCAAACGCAATTGGTTCATATTTTCCTTCAATAAAGGACAAATTAATAAATTACTTAGAATTAAGTGGTGTAAATAATAATAGTAAGTCCCTAGCTCAAGCCAGCATAAATCAGAGGGCTAGGTCGCTCAATTCTGTTGAATTCACAGAAGCAGTTGATACATCTGAAACGAAAAGACCATTTAAGGTTTTTATTCCTTTATTAGTCCTTCTATTAGCTGTTTTGCTCCTAGCACCAAATGAATTTGTTTCCAGCACTAATAGAATTATCAACTTTAGAACGGAATACACTCCAACAGCTCCATTTTCATTTGAAATTGCATCCGATTTACATGCCTATCGATATGAAGATTATCAATTGGTTGTAAAACTGAAAGGGGGTTCTATTCCAACTGAAGCTTATATTGTAGATGGAAAAGCAAGGATTAAAATGGCTAATACGGGAATTGGCTCTTTTACTTTGCTCCTTAACAGCATTCAAGAATCAAAAATATTTCGTGTAGAAGCTGCTGGTTTCAACTCAGGCAAATTTGAATTGGCCATTATTTCCAGGCCCACTATGAACTCTTTATCAGCCAATATTCGCTACCCATCATATCTTAAATTAAAAAACGAAGTAATTAGTCCTGTTGGAGAGCTAGAATTGCCTGAAGGTACATTGGTTTCTTGGAATTTAAATGCCCAGCATTCTGATGATGTAGCGTACTATTATAATGCCGATACTATAACTTCTGAGAGAATAGGTGCCAACGATTACAGAGTTAACAAAACAATAAAAGAATCAGGTTATTATGGCTTTATATTAAATTCAGGTATAGCAAAACAAAAAGGAAAAATAGAATATGCCATTACTTCCATTAAAGATTTGGCTCCTAAAATTCAGGTACAAAGTTTTGTTGATACACTTCTGTACAAATCAATATCAATTGGAGGACAAATAGCGGACGATCATGGTATTTCAAGGTTATTATTAAAATATCAGAAAGAGAATGAGCCCGAAAATGTCATTAAAATAACTATTAAGAAAGGAGCACCCGAGCAGCAGATATACTATAATTGGATTGTTGATTCCTTAGCCCTTTCTCCAGGTGACAATATTTCATATTACTTACAAGTATTTGATAACGACCAAGTTAATGGAAATAAATCTGCCAAATCTAATACTATGTATTTGAAACTTCCTACTAAAGAAGAGCTTGAAAACAAGTTAGCAAAAAATGAAAAGGCTGAAAAATCGAGTATTAACAAAGCAAAAACAAAGTCAGCTGAATTAAGAAAAAAACTCGACAAAGCTGTAGAAGACCTTAAGGGTAAAAAAGAACTGAGTTGGGAGGACAAGCAAAATATTAAAGATCTACTTAAAGAAAAAGAAAAGCTTAATGAGAAGGTTGAAGAGTTAAAGAAACAAAATGAACTACTTAACCTACAGCGTAGTGAAATCCAAAAGCCAAGTCCTGAGTTGGAAGAAAAAGCACAACAACTCCAAAACTTGATAAATGAACTATTGGACGAAGAAACCAGGAAGCTCTATGATGAATTGCAAAAATTATTAGAAGATCAGGCTGAAGCAGATAAAGTTCAGTCCATGCTTAATGATATCCAAAATAAGGAAATGAATTTGGAGGAAGAGCTGGAGCGCACATTAGAACTTTTTAAACGATTACAAGTTGAGCAAAATTTAGAAAAACTTACCGAAGATTTAAATGAGTTGGCTGATAAGCAAGATAGCTTAGCTGAGAACACTAAAGACAAGCAAAATAGTACGGATAACCTTAAAGAAGAGCAGGAAGAAATAGAGAAAGAATTTGATAAAATAAAAGAAGACCTAGAAGAGACCAAAGAGAAAAATAACGAGCTTAAACGACCAGAATCATTTGAATCAACCTCAGGGGAAGAGGATGAGGTAAATAAAGAAATTTCTGAAGCAAAAGAAAACTTAGAGAAAAATAATAGGAAGAAATCTTCACAAAACCAAAAGAACTCTAGTAACAGTATGAAAAAACTTGCAAAGAAGCTTGAACAAATGCAAGGGGGCATGCAAATGGAGCAAATGCAGGAGGATGTAAATAATTTACGCGCTATTTTAGAAAATTTAATTACCTTATCTTATACGCAGGAGCGGGTGATGGTTGACTTTAGAGCTGTTAACCAAAGTAACCCTCAATTTGTTACCTTATCCGAACAGCAATTAAAAATTAAAGACGATTCTAAAATTATAAAAGATAGCCTTCTTTCACTCGCAAGCAGGGTAATGTCCATTTCTTCATTTGTTACAAGAGAATTAAACGAAATGAATGCACAACTCGACAAAAGTACGGATGCAATTAAAGATAGAAAAAAGGCTCAGGCTACAGGGTACCAACAATTATCAATGACATCTATGAATAACCTTGCACTAATGTTGGACAATGTGCTGCAACAAATGCAAGAAAGTATGGCCGATGCCATGGGTAAAGGCAAAGGAGACAAGAAACAACCTATGCCAGGCATGTCGGAGTTGCAAGAACAACTAAATAAAGAGATTAGAGAGTTGCAGAAAAGCGGGAAATCTGGGAAAGAATTATCGCAAGAGCTGGCCAAACTAGCTGCACAGCAAGAAATGATCCGAAAAGCACTACGTGAAGCAGAAGAAAAACTAGGAAATAAGCCTGACGGCAAGGAGGGGAACACCCCTGGAAACCTAGGAAATTTGCAAAAGCAAATGGAACAAACTGAACTAGATTTGGTAAATAAAAACCTATCTCGAGACTTGCAACGAAGGCAACAACAAATATTGACCCGGCTGCTAGAAGCAGAGAAGGCTTTACGTGAACAAGAAATGGAATTGAAACGCGAATCGAAATCTGCTGTTCAATATGAAAAAGAGCTTCCTAAAGCCTTTGAAGAATATTTAAAACAAAAAGAGCAAGAAATAGAATTAATAAAAACAATACCACCTAAATTGCATCCGTATTATAAAAAAGAAGTAAACGAGTACTTTAATCGACTAAAAAACGACACAACAAACTGATTATCAGATACATAATGAATACTATAAATATTCAAATACCATCATTAACCGAAAACCTCCGCATTGTGGAAAGTTTTATTGATAACGTTAAAGAGAAATTTAACCTCAATGATGACATATATGGTAACATTATGATTTCTGTAACTGAATCAGTAAATAACGCCATCCACCATGGCAATAAACAAGATAAAGCGAAGAGCGTTTCTATTACCTTGTTATTAGATGATAATCAAATAAAGTTTGCCATTGTTGATGAAGGCTCAGGATTTGATTTTAATAACCTTCCTGACCCCACCGCTCCTGAAAATATTGATAAAATAGGGGGACGAGGTATTTTTTTAATGAAAAACCTTGCCGATGAAGTTCATTTTATTAATGAAGGCAGGGAAGTAGAGTTGGTTTTTTACATTAACTAGCTTTAATGAATATCGACTTTTTTAAAGAAGAAACTGATTTTGAACTAAATCAGCAAAAAAACGCTCGAACTTGGATCTCAAGAATAATTTCTGATGAAGGGTATGAACTTAAGCAGCTCAATTATATTTTTTGTTCTGATGACTACCTATATAGTATGAACCAGAAATATTTGAACCACGATTTTTTTACAGATATAGTTACTTTTGATAATTCGGAAACAGAAAACACCATTGAGTCTGATATTTTTATAAGCGTTGATCGGGTAAAAGAAAATGCCCTGTTACAACAAACTACATTTGAAGATGAACTAGCTCGGGTTCTAATTCATGGAGTTCTACATCTTATGGGGTGGGGAGATAAAACAGAATCACTAAAAAAACAGATGCGCATAAAAGAAGATGCTTGTTTATCTTTGCGCTAAATAATCCAACCTTATGAAATTATTAATAATCAGCTTAGTATCATTTCTATTATTGGCTTGTGGAAACTCATCTCCTGAAATGGATATGTATGCAAGCGGTGCAATAGCAATGAGAGAAATGAGTGCTTCTATAGATGCAGACCTTTCTCCAACACAACAAAACGCAAACTCACATATTGCCAGACAGGTTATTAAAACAGGTAGCATTCGTTTTCAATCTGAAAATGTGGCTAAAGATTACCAACAAGTGAAGGTGCTTCTTTCAAAATTTGATTCATATATCGATTCAGAAAATGAAACCAATTCAGATTATCAAATAGATTTTGACATCTCTATTCGGGTTGCATCACCTAGTTACGATAGTTTATTTACTCTGCTAACTCAAATTTCTAAAAGGGTTGACAGTAAAGCTTCTCATATAGAAGATGTAACCAATCAATATTATGATCTAAAAACACGCATTAAAAACAAGAAGTTATTAGAAGCAAAATATGTAGAGCTCTTAAACAAAGCCAAATCGGTAAAAGATATTCTGGAAATTGAGCGAAGCCTAAACGAAATAAGAAATGAAATTGAAACTGCCGAAGGAGGTTTTAAGTACTTAAGCCAGCAAGTTTCATATAGCACAATCCATCTAAACCTTTACGAAATACTCCCAAGTGGTTTTACAGAAGAAGGGTTTTGGTCAAGAGTTATACACGCCACAAGTCATGGATGGAAAGAGTTTATTAACTTTTTAGTAATAACTGTTCAAGCGTGGCCTTTTATTATACTGCTTGGTCTTGCAATAATTGGCTTCAAGCGGGTTAGAAGAAAGAAGCTTCAAAAGAAATAGAATATATATATAACGTTCCACGTGGAACACTAACCCAAATGTTTCACGTGGAACATTTTTTATTATGTTTAAACAATACGATGTAATTGTAGTTGGTGCCGGGCACGCAGGTTGTGAAGCAGCAGCCGCTGCTGCCAATATGGGCTCAAGTGTTTTGCTAGTAACCATGAATATGGCAACCATTGCACAAATGAGTTGCAACCCAGCAATGGGCGGTGTGGCCAAAGGGCAAATTGTAAGGGAGATTGATGCGCTTGGAGGTTTGTCTGGAATTATTTCAGACAAATCGATGATACAGTTTCGTATGCTAAACAAGTCTAAAGGCCCTGCTATGTGGAGCCCCCGCACCCAAAACGATCGCGTGCTTTTTGCTCAAGAATGGAGACTTGCTTTAGAGAAAATAGATAACCTTGATTTCTGGCAAGAAATGGTAAAGGAAGTTATTGTAGAAGAGGGTAGGGTTATTGGTGTAAAAACAGGAATGGGGCATACCATAAAAAGTAAAACTGTGGTGCTTACAAACGGCACTTTCTTAAACGGTATTATTCATATTGGTGAAAAACAGTTTGGTGGTGGCAGAACAGCAGAGCATTCAGCCACAGGATTAACCGAGCAATTAGTGGAGCTTGGGTTTGAGTCTGGCAGAATGAAAACAGGTACGCCTCCAAGAGTAGATGGCCGTTCGCTTAATTATAGCTTAATGGAGGAACAAGCAGGTGATGAAAAACCTAGCAGGTTTTCTTATTCAAATACCAAACCCTTAGCCAAACAAAGAAGTTGCTATATCACTTATACCAATACAAAAGTTCATAAAATATTAGAAACAGGGTTTGAACAATCGCCCATGTTTGCAGGAAGAATACAAGGAATTGGCCCAAGATATTGCCCTTCTATTGAAGATAAAATAAATCGATTCGCAGACAAGGATCGGCATCAAATATTTGTAGAGCCCGAAGGTTGGAACACCGTAGAAGTATATGTAAATGGGTTCTCTACTTCATTACCTGAAGAAATTCAACTCAAAGCACTAAAGGAAATTAAAGGGTTTGAAAACGTAAAAATGTTTAGGCCTGGCTATGCCATTGAATACGATTATTTTCCACCAACCCAACTTAACCTTACCTTAGAAACCAAATTAATCAGCAACCTCTATTTTGCCGGACAAATAAACGGAACCACAGGTTATGAAGAGGCTGCCGGACAAGGGATGATGGCCGGCATAAATGCACATAATAAAATCAATGGGTTAGAGCCTTTTGTGCTATCAAGATCGGAAGCGTACATTGGGGTTTTAATAGATGACCTTATTAATAAAGGAACAGACGAACCTTATCGGATGTTTACTTCCAGAGCTGAGTTTAGGATTCTATTAAGGCAAGATAATGCTGACATTCGACTTACCAAAAAAGGGTTTGGTTTAGGGTTGGCAACCAAAGAAAGTTTAGATAAGGTAACAACAAAAATAAAAGAAGTAGAAGCGTTAGAAGCACTTATAGTTTCAACCAAAGTAAAGCCCTCCCAAGTAAATAAGCTGCTGGAAAAAATAGGGAGCGCCCAATTAAAAGAAGGCTCTACTTTAGAAAAACTATTGAAACGACCAGAGCTCGGTATAGCTGAAATCCGAACTTTAGTGGAGCCATTCGATGATCAACTAAACTCATATTCAGAAGATATTTTAGAACAAGCTGAGATAAAAATTAAGTATGCTTCGTATATAGAAAAGGAGTCTCAGTTGGCTGGCAAATTAGAAACCATGGACCTGAAAAAAATACCTGATGGTTTTGACTTTAATACCATCTCTGCTTTATCAGCAGAATCGAGAGAAAAGCTTTTTAAAATTCAACCTAAAACATTAGGACAAGCAAGCAGAATTAGTGGCGTAACACCTGCCGATATTTCTGTACTACTTGTATATTTAAGTAGATAATGGCCTTAGAAAAATTAACCCATTGCCCTGTTTGTAATTCAGATAAAAGCGAATTGCATAAAACGGTAAAAGACTATACGGTTTCACAAGAAGAGTTTGATATTATTGCTTGTAGTAACTGCTCTTTTTTATATACCAACCCTCGGCCAAACGTAGATTCATTAGGTGCTTATTATAAATCTGATGACTACATTTCACATACTAATAAGAGTAATAATCCCACCAATCTAATTTATAAATTAGCACGAACCCAAACACTTAAATGGAAATATAACCTAGTAGCTAAATCCAAACCTAAAAGTGTTTTAGATTATGGTTGTGGTACCGGACATTTTCTTAATCACTGTAGGCAGAAAGGGCTAGATGTAAACGGTTTTGAACCAGACCAAAATGCTAGAACTATAGCCATAAACGAAGTTGGTGATGTGATTTCATCTAGCACTTCTGACATAGAAAAGAAGTTTGATGTAATTACACTTTGGCATGTGTTGGAACATATACCTAATTTAAATGAAGTCATGGATTGGCTCAAAGAGCATCTTGCCAAAAATGGAAGGTTAATCATAGCAGTTCCTAATCCTGAATCTTATGATGCTCAATTATTTAAGGAGCACTGGGCAGCATATGATGTACCTCGGCATTTATACCATTTTACAAAAAATACTTTAACAGATTTAGCAAATAGGCATAGTTTTAGCTTAGAATCCATTCATCCTATGAAACTAGACTCCTTTTACGTAAGCCTACTCAGTAATAAGTATAAATCTAAATCTACTAAACCCATAAATTCATTTTTAAACGGTTTAAAATCAAATAGTTATGCCAATAAATCAATGAATT
This sequence comes from Cyclobacteriaceae bacterium, assembly GCA_021648745.1. Classification (GTDB taxonomy): domain Bacteria; phylum Bacteroidota; class Bacteroidia; order Cytophagales; family Cyclobacteriaceae; genus JAKISE01. The sequence continues at coordinate 4,827 of JAKISE010000037.1, read as the reverse complement.
ATTCCAGCTTAATTTATGTACTTACCCACAATAATGTATAGGTTATTCATTTCCGTATTCATTATCGCTATTTGGGGTGCTTGTGCTAACCGAGTTCCACCTACTGGTGGTCCTAAAGATGAAGACCCTCCCAAACTCATGGGGTCCATTCCTAAAGATGGTAACATCAATGTAAGAACCACTGAAATCACTTTACTTTTTGATGAGCTGGTAGTAACTAAAAATATAAAAAAAGAACTACTTATAACACCAAGAATCGATTTTGACTACGAATATAGTATCAAGAAAAACACGGTTATTATAGAACTAGAAGAACCTCTAGATTCAGCAACCACTTATACCTTTAACTTTAGAAATTCTATTGTTGACATTACAGAAGCCAACCCAGCTGTTGATTTAATACTCGCATTTAGTACCGGCCCGATACTAGATACACTTCAGATAAACGGAAACATTAACGACCTCTTTACTGAAAACCCAATTGAAAACTTGGTAGTTGGTTTATATAAAGCCGATGATACACTCAACCTTTTTAATAGCCCGCCATACTACTTAGCACAAACAGATGAACAGGGAAATTACATTTTTAGAAATCTAAAATCTGCTGAGTATATTATCAATGCCTTTGGGGATAGTAATAATAATTTAATGTGCGAATCAAGTCGAGAGCCATATGCATTTACTAACAACAGTATAAAACTAGATTCTACTATTACAGCAGATACCTTAAAGCTACAATCATTAAACATAGATAGCTTGCAACTTAAGCGTACCAGAAATAGTGGACAATATTTTATTGCCATTACAAATAAATACCTCACCAATATAGCCCTTAATGCTTCAAACGATAGCACAATTTGGTATACCTTAGATAAGGATCATAAAGAAATTAAAATATATAATACTTTTTCAATAAAGGATAGTTTATTGGTCAATATTGCTATCGAGGATTCACTATATATCCAAACCACAGACAGTTTCTATCTAAAGTTTCCACCTAGTGAACGAAAATATGACAAGTATAATGTTAAGCTTAATGAACTAGAACTGTTTCCTGAAAGAAGATCTATAAGTTTTATAATAAACACATCTAAACCAAGTTACTTTTTATCTGCCGACAGCATATCTATTAAAGTTGACACCCTTTCTACCATTCTATTTGACTCCACCTGGAACATAACCACTAACAAAAACGCAACAGAATTCAAATTTGTAAACGTTCTTCCTCAAGCATATTTAGACTCCATACAAACAAACGATGTAAACAAATCGACTTCTGGTAGTTCGAGAGGAGAAAGGATTTCAACTAATATAGAGAAAAAAGGGAACGTTAATTTAAAAATAGAAACTGGAAGTAGTACAAACTTAAGCTACTCCTTGCGCCTCCCTTTTGCAAGTTTTCTGTCTATCGAATCCGACTCATCAGAACAAATTGAAAATAAACTAACACCCAAGTATGCCAAAAACTTTGGGGTGCTTAAGGGAAATATTTCAACAGAACATACGCATTATATTATCCAACTAATTGACAATAACTTTGATGTAGTAAAAGAAATTACTCAAACTACTAAGTATAAATTCAGACACGTATCTCCAGGTGACTACCGCATTAGAATACTTATAGATAGCAATAAGAATGGAAAATGGGATGCAGGTAATATTTTACTTAACCAACTACCCGAACCAATTCTTATCTATAAAAACGAGGAAGGAAATAAAAAAACAACCATCAGAGCGAACTGGGAAATAAGTTTAGATCTTACATTTTAGCTGTTGATAAGTGATAAACTCCCTGTTAACAAGTGAATAGTTATAAACACTAAGTTTCAAAATTTCTTATTAACTCTAACAATAGACATGTTGGCGGTAATAAACATTTATAAAGTCATAGTTATCAAGAAATAATAAACAGCTATTGGATTAAAAGTTTTCAACAATTAGAAAAGTGTATAAAATATGGATAAATTTAAACCATTGATTCACAATAATTTAAATCATGCAATACAATGAGTAATCCACAAAAAAGTAAATATTTATAAACAATTTTAATAATCAAATGTTTCAATAAAAACTTATACACAAATCCACAGAGCTAATAATTAATAATAGATATTTATATATATATATAATAATTATATAGTAGAGTAAAAACGTGGATAAGTAAATAACTAACCTAATTAAATTGCGTATTAGAAAATAATGTTAAAGGCAGTAAAACTAAATATTATATTACTCTTGGTATATGCTGGAGGTGCAACTTTTGCACAATCAGTTAGTATTGATTTGGCCCAACAATATTATGCACAAGGCGATTTGGAAAAAGCATTAGATGTATATTCTAAATTAGCAAAGAATTCGGCTAATTGGCAATTAATTCATAACCCATATTTTACACTGCTAATTCAATTAGAGGAGTTTCAAAAGGCGAATAAATATATTAATAAGATTATAAAGAGCTATCCAAGAAACCCAAACTATAAAATTGATAAGGGCAAATTGGTTTTAGCTGAAAATGCACGCCTATCTAGCAGACAAGGGGAAGAAAAAGCTAATCAATATTATACGGCTATCAGAAACGAGTTTTCCGATGACCCTTATTATTCTCGTAGGGCGGCTCAATATTTTTTACAAATAGGTGAGCGAGAACAGGCTGTAAGCTTGCTTTTGCTTGCTCGAAAAAAGTCAGGGGATGAAACATTGTTTGCTCTAGACCTTGCTAATATTTATAGGTATATGAATAAGAAGCAAGACATGGTTGAACAGTACATCATTTTTGCTAATGTAAATAAAGGAAACCTTAGGTATGTAAAAAATTCGTTGCAAGTAACATTAACTAAACCTGAGGATATTGAAAATTTAGAATCTTTCTTATTTAAAAAAATTCAAGAAGAACCAGGCAACACTGTTTATACGGAGCTTTTAATCTGGGCTAATTTGCAAACAAAGAATTTTACCAGCGCCTTTATTCAAGCTCGCGCTTTGGATAGAAGAATGTCGCAAGGAGGAGTGGCCCTTATGGACATTGGTAAAATGGCTTTGTCTAATAAAGACTATAAAACAGCGGATAAAGTGTTTGGCTATTTAGTTCAGACTTATGCAGGCAGTAATATTTCTGTTCAAGCTGAGCTTTGGCAAATTAGTACTAAAGAAGAAGAAGTTAAAAGCACGTATCCTGTAAGCAAAGAATCATTATTACAACTAACGGAACTGTATATAAAATTTATAACCCAATATCCTACAAACCCATTGGCATATAAGGCTAATTTGCAAATGGCTTTGGTACAGGGTTATTACCTTAACGAAAAATCCGAAGCAATTCAATCATTGCAAAAACTAATTGAGAATCCTCGTGTTAATTCTCAGCTAAAATCCGAAGCCAAATTAACGTTGGCAGATATCTATTTGCTAAATGAAGAACCTTGGGAATCAACATTATTATATGCCCAAGTAGATAAAACCATGAAGGAAACACCTATTGGCTATAGAGCAAAATTGAAGAGAGCAAAGTTGGCGTATTACCAAGGTGAGTTTGAATTAGCCCAAGCTATTTTAGATATTTTAAAATTGGCAACTAGTAGAGAAATTGCGAACGATGCCTTGGATCTCAGCATTTTTATAAAAGAAAACACAGTATTCGATAGTACGCATCAAGCACTTAAAACCTATGCTTCTATTGAATTGCTTTTATACCAACATAAAAATGAGGAAGTGCTAGCCAACATTGATACTGTTATTAATTATTTTAAAGGGCAAAGCATAGAAGATAATTTCATTTTGTTAAAGGCAACAGAGCTCAAAAAGAACGGGAGTTTTATGGAGGCTGCCAATAGCTATGGTCAAATTGTAACGAAGTTTCCAGTAGGTGTTTTAGCAGACAAAGCCCTGTTTTTACAAGCTGATATTTTCCAAAACTATCTGCAACAGCCGGATAAAGCCCAAGAACTATACGTAAGGTTGCTCAAAGAATATCCTGGAAGCATATATGTAGCAGAAGCGCGGAAGCAATTCAGGATTTTAAGGGGTGATTTCGAGCCATCGAGTTAATTCCATTTTTTGGCAATTATCTAGACTCTATTAGGTGTAAACGCAAATATGGAAAATAGATTAAAAAGAATTGAAGTTGCTATAATAATTCTGCTAGTACTAGCAGTAATTAATATAGCACAGCCTTTTATTGCTAAAATATCTAGTAATGGTTCTGACAGCACAAATCAAATAGAGCTGAAAGAATTACCATCTGATGTATCAAAAGATATTCTGAATAAAATAGTGTATAAAGTTAAAACGGATTTTAACCGTTCTAATTGGGAAGGGTTATTTAATGTTTTTGGTGATTTTGCTAAATCTCAAACTACAGTTGAAGAGATAGAACAAACCTTTAATAAACTAAAGTCCGCAACTGGCAATATTGGAACGTATGCCTATTCTCATTACGAATACGAGGGAGAAGGAAATGGAGCAGACTGGTTTCAGGTTCAGTACAAATGCAGGTTTGATAATGGAAAAGGTACCATCAAGGTTTCCACTCGAACAGTTGATGGCGTTACTGAGGTGGTTGGTATTAAAATAAACCTTGAAGAGCTTTAAGAAAATCAATCTTTTGTATTTTTAAGCCTTTACCCAAATCAATTGTAGGGCGTTTAACAAACCAAAGAAAAGACCCATGGAGATCACTTGACTATTTTATGTTGCCTACTAACAACCTGAGTTCGGGATAAGGAATGCTGTCAGCTTTAATCGAAACTTTCATAAACAACTTAGATTTTTGTAGGACTAACGGGTTAATTCAAGAAAATATAAGGAGGTTTAGGGAAGTTTGGTTAAAGC
>JAKISE010000036.1 GCA_021648745.1 Cyclobacteriaceae bacterium | reverse complement strand
TTCAAATCAGTCGCTTTGCTTTGTTTGTGTTCTCACCATAGCGGTGCTATGCTTTCGAATCCAAACTGCCTGATTTATTGTGACTTAAAGCCTCATCACGAACCCTATCGCATAATTCGGGTTTAAAGCAGACAAGGTTAACCTTAGCGTACCCTAAAAAAGTCCTATTTGACCTTCCTACATCAACCGAAATATATGTTGCTGATTTGGGGATTCCTAAAGCGGTATATGAAAAATTTAATGTAGAGCCGCTCTCTTTTAACAAAAGTAACATCCTAGCTATTTCAAGAGAATTAGCACCAAAAGCCTAGCCAATAATTGTTCTTAAATCGGTATCTGATGGGGCAAAAAAGTAACTTCCTGTAAGCGGGGCTGAAAACTCCATGAGCCGGTCGTGAATCTTATCTTCTGTATCTCCAACCATGCTACGAAGTTGTATATCAATACGTTTAATACTGCAAGCAAAAGCTAGAAAATAGAGGCCATTATTTATAATGTCTCCATACGGGTAACTCCGCCTGTAAATTTTCATTGCCTCCCCATCTAGCTTTACATCGGTTCTGCTTACGTGAGAGTTCTTAGGCATGTCTTCGCCTTCTAGCTCGATACTCTCTTTTTTGGTTCTTCCAATTATTTTTTCCTGGACATGTTCAGGAATGTCATTAAAAGCGCTGAGGTCATGCTTCCATTTTTGAGCAAACACATAAGACCCTTGTTCGCCCACTTCTCCTTTAGGTATTAATGCGGCCTTCATTCTTTCATCTTCTTTGGGGTTAGCAGAACCATCTACAAATCCCATTAAATCTCTAGAATCATGGTACTGAAAACCATCTTGCATAACTGTAATATCAAAAATGCCTATAGCCTTTTCTTGAATTTCTTTTTTTAAATCGAAGAGTTCGCCTATAGAATTGCTATGTGCCCAAATAAAAATATCCGTTTGGGTTGCAGGCATTGAATAGTTGGCTACACCATTTACAGTTTTAAAAGGCTCCAACTCCTTGGGAGACCATTTTGGTTGGACTAAATTCCATGCCTTTTTGCTAAATGCAACAACAATATGTAACGAGTTGGTTTCTAGTTTTTTAATACACGCGACCAGTTCTATTATATTCTTAGAAACGGTATTTTTTAATAATAAGCCTTCTATAAAAACAGTAGAATTTGCCCCTTCAATAAAGATGGATTTTTGCATAATGGTTTACAATTAGAATTGCTCTTTGGAGCATGAAAAATAACTCCTATAATAATAACGAATTACAAGTTTTTTGAGCGCAGGTTCACTCAATATTTTTAACAATTAAGCAGTATCAGTTATTTCTCCACCATCAGCCACTGTTTGTAATAATTGGTATTGGAAAAATCAGAAATTAGCATCGCAACCTCAAAAATCAGTACTCCTGCAATAATGTTGATTGCCAAAGAAGCTCGCTGTTTATTGTGTTTTAGTTGGTTCATTTATTAAAATTATTGGTCGATTGATTGTTATAATAATACATTAATCTTTCTTAAACCACTTACCAATCTTCTTTAACACGCCCTCTTTGTTTTCCTTACTTTTTTCTTCTTTAGCAGCATTTTTATCCTTGTTTTTACGATTTGGGAAAAGCCATTTACGCAGTATAAATTCTTCCTTAAATGGGTCGCAGTCTAACTCATCTGCCCAACTTTGAGGCATTGATTTAAAGCTAGGTTTTGTGTAATAATTAAAGGCATTATCCGCATTTAGTTGTTGGTAGAACCCAGCCCAAATTGGTAAGGCCATAGTAGCGCCTTGACCGAGGCTAGTATCTCTAAACCGAATCGCAGGGTAAACACCTCCCACCCAGGTACCTGAAACCAAATGGGGTGTAATGGCCATAAACCAACCATCGGCATTGCCTTGGGTTGTGCCCGTTTTGCCTCCCATAGGGTTGGTTAATTTATAGCGTGTTCTTATTGACCTGCCAGTGCCATCATCTACAACCCCTTGTAGCAGCTTCGTCATTTGAGCTGCTGTTTTAGCACTTAATGCCCTCACTTTGCTAGCCTCTTTGTATTCGTATAAAATGTTGCCATTCTTATCTTCTATTCTCAAAATGGCGTGAGGCCTAATTTTATAACCTCCGTTTACAAACGTGCAATAGGCAGCTACCATTTCTTGAATAGAAATACTTGCAACACCCAATGCCAGTGAAGGCACTTCAGGCATGCTAGAATGAATGCCCATGTTGCGTGCTTGGGTAATGGTGGTTGATATGCCTACTTCATTTAAAAGATTAACAGCTACGGTGTTTACAGATTCTTCTAAGGCTCCCTTCATAGAGTATTTGCCTTCATAGTTTCCATGGTCGTTGGCGGTTTTCCATTCACCTTCTTTTACCTCAAAACTTTGTTGTTTGGCTTTAAAATAGGTACAAGGCGATACCTTATTTTCTAAGGCCGTTGCATACACCAAGGGCTTAAAAGTAGAACCCACTTGTCGTTTTGCGTTCTCAGCCACATGGTCGTAAGGGAAATATGTATAATCTATGCCACCAACCCACGCTTTAATAGCTCCATTACTTGGTTGCATGGCTAAAAATCCAGCTTGGAGTTGAGCTAGATGGTGTTTGAGTGAGTCCAATGGGCTCATCACTTTGGTCGCTGAACTAGCCCAATCAAATACGTTTATTTCTGATGCCGCTCTTAGTTCAGAATCACTTCTTCCATTGGCTATTTTATTAAGTTCTTTTTGTAGCAACTTCGGGTTTGCTGTCCACAAAGTGCCGTTCCAATGCCTATCAAAAAGGGCTTGCAGTTTTTCCATATGTGCACGCATGGCTTGCTCAGCGTACTTCTGCATTATGGCATCTAATGTAGTATATATTTTTATGCCGCTTTTAGTAAGAGATAATTCTGTTTCATTGGCTGAATTGTAACCTTCTAAAAAGGCATTCGTTTTTTTTCGAATGGTGGCTAAAAAATAAGGAGCCAGCATCCCTCTTGGCTTTTGATAATCAGTTTCTAATGGCAACTTTTTAAGCGAATCACATTCGGTTTGAGTAAGCATTTCTTGTTTTACCATTTGAGCTAGCACTAAGTTTCTGCGTTTTAGGGAAGCATCAGGGTGACGAAAGGGATTATACGAAGTAGTGGCCTTTAACATGCCTACCAACACAGCCGCTTGTTGTTGATTTAGCTTTTTTGATGATACATTAAAATACCGCTTAGAAGCTGATTCAATACCATACACATCTTCGCCAAATGAAACCGTATTTAGATAGAGTTCCAAGAGCTCTTCTTTGGTGTAAATTTGCTCCAACTTATACGCAGTTATAAGCTCTCGCATTTTATTAATAGGGTAGTAAAATGCTTTGTAATTTTTACGAGGGAATAGATTTTTAACTAACTGTTGTGTGAGCGTACTTCCACCACCAGACCCTTTCTGTAGCAAAATGGATTTTATCACAACCCTTCCCAAGCTCCTTAAATCAATGCCTTGGTGCTCAAAAAACCGTTGGTCTTCAGTAGCAACTAATCCGTTGATTAGCTTAGGGCTTATTTCTGAATACCCAACGGCAGATCGATCTTGCACATAAAATTTACCTACCTGTTGCCCATTGGCATCTAACACAATGCTGGCCTCCAAATGATTGATGTCTTGCAGCTCATCTTCTGTAGGGAGAGGTCCGAAAAAACCTTTAAGCACCATAAAAAAGAACACAATGGGACCAATAACGGCAGCTAAAACAAGAAAACTAATAATTTTTAAAAGGAGTTTCTTCATTCGGACGGTTAGCAAGAAAATAACCCAAAAGTAAACAAGGCATTCTTGTGTGTTGCAAGTTAATTAGTTAGAATTTGTTACCCTGCTTGTGGAGGGAATATTGCATAATTAGTGCCTGCCCAAAAAGTCTGCTATCTTCGTTACACTCATTTAAAAAATGCTCATTTCCAAAAGGAAACCCCACTTTTTTTAAATTTCACAAGCCTTGATAGCGAACTTTCTGAACCAGACACTGAGTTTATGGACAGACTCTAATTAGGTTTCTTTACTAAAACGAGCTAATGTCCAATTATTGCGCACTATATGATGTTGAATGACTAGCCCGTTTTCAGTGGCACTGCGTTTTATATCTTCTAAGTCTGCCTCGTAAAAGCCACTTAAAAGCAAGCTGCCTCCTTTATTCAAAGCCTTTTTATAATAACTCATTTGACTAAGCAATATATTTTTGTTGATATTGGCCAATACAATGTCATAGCCATTCGAAAGATCAAGGTCTTCAATTGATGCTTTTAAAACCTCTATCTCCACCCCATTTACCTCTGCATTTTCAGTTGTGTTTTCTACACACCACTCATCAATATCGTAGGCAAAAACAGAACTAGCTCCTTGTTTTTTAGCCAAAATGGCCAACACACCGGTGCCTGTTCCTGCATCCATCACAGATTTTGCCTTTAAATCTAATGTTAATATTTCTGCCAACATTAAGTGAGTAGTTTCGTGGTGGCCAGTTCCAAAACTCATTTTGGGCGTAATAATCAACTCAACTGGGTATGCGGGTAAATCTGTGTGAAAGGGTGCTTTTACAATACAGGACTCATCAATAACGATGGGGTCATAGTTTTTTTCCCATTCCTTATTCCAGTTTTGCTTAATGATTTTTTTAATACCATAGGTAAACTGAGCAGACTTTGCATAACGATTCGATATGCCTTCTAGTAATGAATCGTCCATTTCACCTTCTAAATAAGTGATAAAACCAAGCTCGTTTTCTTGGAAAGTATCAAAGCCTAATTGTGAAAATTCAGCAATAAGAATTTCTATGAACCCCGAAGCACAGGTGATCGTATATTCTTGGTAACTCATGTTATTGGCAGCCGACAAAAGTGATAGATTCGGTAAAATACACCACAAAATCTGCTTCACTTTTTTCTTTAGTAAAATAGATGGAGAAATCTGCTAAACCAATATTATCTACAAAAAACCAAATTCCTGGTTGGTCTGCGTACAATTTATTTTCTTCCTCAAAAATAAACATATCGGCAAAAGCTTCCGATTCTTCTTCATACACCCAAAAGTCCGCTCCCTGCTTGGTTGGTGTCGCATAAACGGAGCCTTGCAAACGGCAATAGGGTTCATTTTGCGCAAATGAATAAAGCCCAGCAAGAAGCAAACTGATAGTAAAAATGGTTGACCTCATGGTTAAAATGAGTTGGCAATATCTACAAAATCACGTGATTTTAAAGAGGCTCCTCCTATTAAGCCACCATCAATATCGGCTTGGCCAAAAAGCTCTTTTGCATTGCCTGGCTTACAACTGCCACCGTATAAAATAGAGGTGTTTTCAGCAAGAGAATCGCCAAATTTGGTAGCTAAGTGTGCGCGAAGTGCCTTATGCATTTCTTGTGCTTGTGCTGAAGAGGCCGTAACCCCTGTGCCAATGGCCCAAATAGGCTCGTATGCAATAACCACTTTGCTCATTTGTTCTTCTGATAAATGGAATAAGCTCTCTGTAAGCTGCTGGCTTACAAAAGCTTCGTGATTACCAGATTCACGAATATCTAACGATTCGCCACAGCAAAATATGGGAGTTAGGCCTTCTTTTAAGGCGAGATCAACTTTGGTTGCAAGTTCAGTATTTGTTTCGTTATGATACTCTCTGCGCTCGCTATGGCCTATAATTACATGGCTTGCTCCTGTAGATTTAATCATTGCTACCGAAATATCACCAGTATAGGCACCAGATTCATGGGTGCTGCAATCCTGTGCCGCCACATTTAAATTTTTATTAGTTTTAGTTAGGTTACTCACGGCATTAAGGTGAATAAAGGGCGTGCCTAAAACAACCGATACACCATCTTTTACTTCATCATTCATCATATTAGCAATTTCCGAAGCAAGCTTTAGCCCTTCATCCATTGTGTTATTCAATTTCCAGTTACCAGCAACAATTTTCTTTCTCATAGCTTATTTATTAAAGGTGTAAAGTTAACCCGAATTACCTTACTCATAGCCGATGATTTGCACTTTTTAGATTTGGAGAAAGCATTAGATTTAACTAACTTTAGTTAAGAAAAATTTATTATTATATTTGCTTTATTACTTTTAAACATTAAAAACTATGAAAAAAATATTTACCATGTTTACTCTAGCTGGAGTAATAATGTTTGGCTCAAGCGATGTGTTTGGACAAGCACAAAAATATTTAAATATTGGTGGCGCAGGTACTGGATTCTATGGCAGTATTGAATTCCCTGTTAGTTCAGTTATTTCAATTGCTCCTCAATTTAGCACCGATTATAACTTTAATTCATTTGTAGTTGCTGGTAAAGCAAATTATTATTTTGATGATATTTTTGGTGTTGATGGTGCTTGGGATGTTTATGCAGGTACTAACCTTGGTTGGAGAATAGAATCTGGAAATGATGGTTTCCATTGGGGAATACATATTGGAGCAAGATGGTTTTGGTCTGATAAGTGGGGTGTAAATGCTGAAGTTGGTGGAGGCTCTGGAGTATTAGGAGGAGTTGGCGTAACCATGAAAATGTAATCACAAATAAGAACAATAAGATGAAGGGTGGTCAATTGACTACCCTTTTTTTATTGTAAATTCTTCAATGTTTGTTTAAAACTTTGATAGTTACTTGAACAAGGGATAGACACTTTTTCTTTGTCTAAAAACACCCTTAAAGAGTCAGGAATATCCAGTTCAATTCCCAATGTTGGCTCTACTACTTCCTTAAATTTTATAGGATGGGCTGTTTCTAAGAAGATTCCTGTTACGCCATTTTTCTTTTGGTAGTCTTTTAAACCTAAATAACCAACGGCTCCATGAGGATCTGCGGTATAGTCAAGTTCTTGCAGCTCTTGAAGAGCCTTTTTTGTTTCATCGTCCGTATAGCTATTTCCGGTTATTACTTTGGTAAATTCGTTAAGAGATTCTCCAAATAAATAGTTTAAACGAGCAAAATTACTAGGATTACCTACATCCATTGCATTGGAAATGGTTTGCACACTTGGTTTAGGTGTAAAATTACCCGTTTGTAAATAGTGAGGAATAATGTCGTTTGCATTGGTGGCAGCCACAAAATGGTGGATGGGTAAACCCATGCGTTGGGCAACCACACCAGCAGTTAAATTACCATAATTGCCACTTGGCACTGAAAATACAATGGGCTTATTTGTTTGCTTAACCAATTGTCCATAGGCATAAAAATAGTAAAACGACTGGGGTATTAATCGAGCAATATTAATCGAGTTGGCAGAAGTTAACCCTAGCTGTTTGCTTAGTTCTTGATCTAGAAAGGCTGTTTTTACCAACTTCTGACAATCATCAAAGCTACCTTCAATTTCGAGGGCTTTTATATTTTTCCCAAGTGTTGTCATCTGTTTTTCTTGGAACGGGCTTACTTTTCCTTTGGGGTAAAGTAACACTACTTGCACGCCTTCAACTCCTAAAAATCCGTTAGCAACTGCACTACCTGTATCTCCAGAAGTTGCAGCTAATACAGTTACTTGCTTGCCATCCGATGAGGAAGGCTCATTTTCAATCTCATTAAAATAGCTTAGGCACCTTGCCATAAATCGTGCTCCCACATCTTTAAAAGCTAATGTTGGTCCGTGGTAAAGCTCTAATGAATACACATCCTCTTCTACTTTAATAATGGGTGTTTTAAAGGATAGCACATCGTACACTAATGTTTTTAAATCAGCCTCAGGTATTTCGTCTCCCACAAAAAGCTTGGCCACTTCAAACCCTATTTCTTGCAGGCTTAAGTTGGGCAATTCGCTAATGAAAGAATCAGGCAATACAGGAATTGACTCTGGTAAAAAAAGACCATTATCATCAGGCAGTCCTTTGCGAACAGCTTCTTGAAAACTTACTTTATGAGAGGGATTATTGGTGCTGAAATAGTTCATTATTTTATGCGCTTTGCTCCTTCCGGATTAATTTTGGATTTATAATAATTGACTTCTAGGTTCGATAAGCCATACACTTTTTTATATGCGCTCATCACCTTATTGGCAGATGCTTCTCCCTTGCAAAAGCTAAAAATTGTTGGCCCAGAGCCTGCTATATTGGTGCCTATAGCACCAGCGGCTAAAGTAGCATCTTTCGCTTTATCATAATGAGGAATAAGTTTCGAACGTTTGGGTTCTGCCAACATATCTACCATCGATCTGCCAAGCAAATCATAATCATTGGAGGTAAGGGCGAGTACAAGACCAGCTACGTTTCCCCATTGAATAACCGCATTAGAAATAGGCATTGTTCTACCCAACATTCGTTTTGCTTGCTTGGTTTTTATCTCCACTTGTGGGTGTGCGGCCACTACCCACAAATCTTTTGGGTAGGAGATGGAAAGCACATCCATTTCTTCGTTACTTCTTACCACCGAAAATCCACCGAATAGAGATGGTGCCACATTATCGAAATGGAGTTGGTTCGATGCTAATTGTTCACCGACCCCTGCAAATGGCAACAATTCTCTAAGGGTGAAGGGGTTGCCAAGTAATTCATTTACTGCAAAGGCTCCAGCCACGGCTGCTGAAGAGGAAGAACCAAGCCCACTCCCTGGTTTTACGGTTTTTTGGATGTTAAATGAAACGCCTCTTTTTTCTCCTACGGCTTCTAACAAGGCTTGTGCAGCAACGGTAGTTACGTTTAATTCTGGTTTAGTTGGTAAGCCATCAGCTCCTGTTATGGATTCAATTACTAATTTGCCTGATTCGTTAAACCACACTTCTACATAATCACCTAGGTCTGGTAAAGCAAACCCGAAAATATCGAATCCACAAGATACATTGGCTATAGAAGCAGGAGCAAAAACTTTTATTTTATTTGATGTCATTATCTTCTCATTATTATTCCGAAGTCATTTCGTAGTGCAACGGAGAAATCTTTGCCATTATTAAAGTCTTTCTATGTGGCTAGGAGACTCCAAAGGAGTCCTTCGTGACCTGCGAATGACCTTCTTGTTAGCTTTTCTACAATCCGTTATTAAGTATTAGCCGATTTAATTATGTCGGCAAAAATACCGCTTGCAGTAACTTCTGCTCCTGCACCTGCTCCTTTAATCACTAAGGGCTGGGTAAAATATCGCCTGCTTTTAAACGATACAATATTATCCTTACCATCTAAATGATAAAAAGGGTGATCTGAGGCTACTTCCATGGGTTGTGTACTTGCTTCTTCTGCATTGAATTTAGCAACGTATTTCAGTTTCTTGCCATTTTTTTGAGCTGTTTCATACTGGGCTTTAAAAAACGCTTCTTCTTTTTCTAAGGCTTCAAAGAAAGCCTCTCCTTCAAATTCCATGCAATGTTCTGGCACACAAGGGGTCGTTTTTATTTCAGCTTCTTCTAAATTATTCCCTGCTTCACGAGCCAAAATAAGTAGCTTTCGCATGACATCCTTTCCGCTAATATCAAGTCTCGGGTCAGGTTCTGTGTACCCTTCTTCTTTTGCTTGGCGCACCACTGAAGCGAAACTTCGAGTACCATCATAGGTATTAAATATAAAATTAAGGCTACCTGAAAGCACGCCTTGTACATCTAAAATTTCGTCTCCGCTCTTTACCATGTCATTGAGGGTAGAAATTACAGGCAATCCAGCCCCCACATTCGTTTCGAATAAAAACTTAGTTCTAAACTTCTGCTCTAACTCTTTAAGGTGGCTATAGTTTTCATAACTGGAAGAACATGCTACCTTATTTGGAGTAACTATAGATATGCTTTCAGATAAAACTCTAGCATAAGTAGAAGCAATAGCCTCGGAAGCTGTATTATCTACAAACACAGTATTTCGAAGGTTTAATTCACTCATTTTGGCAATAAAAGAATCAATTCCCATAGGCTCTCCTTCGGCCAAGGTGTGTTCCCAATTATCCAAGGAAATTCCATCGCTATCGAAACTCATCATCTGGCTATTAGCCAACCCAACCACCTTTAAATCGAGTTGGTGTTTTTCGTATAAGTATGATTGTTGTGCTTTTATCTGGGCTAATAAAGTAGCACCAACGTTTCCAACACCTACAATAAATACGTTGAGTGATTTTGTATCGGATAAAAAGAAAGCTTCATGAACACTATTCAAGGCCTTTTTTAAGTCTTTTGTGTAAATAACCACTGAAATATTTCGTTGAGAAGACCCATTGGCAATGGCTACAACATTAACCCCGTTATGACCCAAGGTGTTAAACATTTTTCCGCTAACGCCTACTTGGTCTTGCATTTTATTACCCACAATGGCAATAATGGAAAGGCCCATTTTTATTTTTAAAGGCGCTACCTTACCTACATTAATTTCAAGTTCAAACTCGGCCTCAATGGCTTCTTTCGCTGTTTCAACTGCCTCTGGGAGTATAGCAACAGAAATAGAGTGTTCAGAAGAGGCTTGTGTTATCAAAATAACATTGACTTCTGCACTTGATAAAGCCCTAAATAATCGATGAGAAAAATTAGGGATTCCTACCATTCCAGGGCCTCTTAAAGAAACCAATGTGATATCTTTAATGCTGGTGAGCCCTTTAATTATGGTATTCGACCCATTGGAATCTTCAGAAATTAAAGTTCCTGGATGTTCTGGCTCAAAAGTGTTTTTAATCTGAATTGGTATCTTTTTCTTTAGAACCGGCATTATCGAAGGTGGATAAATCACCTTAGCTCCAAAGTGCGAAAGCTCCATGGCTTCCTCATAAGAAATCTTATTAATAACATGAGCTCGCTTTACAATTCGTGGGTCAGCGGTCATCATTCCGCTTACATCTGTCCAAATTTCAAGTATAGAAGCATCTAAAGCCCCAGCTATAATGGCAGCGGTATAGTCAGATCCTCCTCTGCCTAATGTTGACAAGTGACCAGCCTTAGAAGAAGCAATGAACCCAGGGCAAATGTTTACTCCTCGGCAATTTTTTAGTTCTGATACAATTGCTTCATTGGTTTTACCAAAATCTACATAGGAGGTTCCGTTTTGAGTAAAAATGAAAGCTCGAGGGTCTAAAAGAGTAGTTTCTTCCAGTTCTAACTTAACATATTCAGCTATGATTAAAGAGGATAACCGTTCTCCAAAACTCACAATCTGACTATATGTTCTTGGGGTTAATTCATCAACAAAGGATACGCCTTGGCATACTTCTTTCAGTTTACTAATTAAGTTATTAACCTGCGTATGTAGTTCTTGAGAGTTTAAGTTGCTAAAAAGCTGCGAAATTGCTTCCTTGTGTACGGCCTCAATTTCATTAATTCCATTTAAATAGGTGTTGCTAGACTTTGATGCCTCGTTAGCAACCTGTTCAAGCCTATTGGTAATACCACTAAAAGCAGATACCACCACAATTAATGGTTGATTTTGCGATTTAGACTTTATTATGTCTTTAACCCGTTTTATATTTTGTGCGTTGGCTACGGATGTGCCACCAAATTTTAGAATTTGCATTACTATAGTAAAAAAAAGTGTTGTAATTGAGATGGGAGTTTATTAAAAACTCCTTGGCGGAGGTAAGATATATTAAACCCTACGGGTAATGCCTGTGATCGTAATAATAGACATCATCCTGCCTTGCATGGCAGTAATCATTGTTGATATAGTTTGTCTGTTATTCACGATGGGGCAAATGTAGAACGGGAATATTTACGAGGCAATAGAAATTGTGAAAATAAATTTTTTGCAATTTCATTAAGCAGCACTCTTGTTTATAGAGATGAAAGATTAATTGTTTACTTAACTATTTCCTTTCAACCACAATATGTGGCACCTCTTCTAACTGCCAATCAATTACTAAACCGCCCGCTAAACTTTGAGCAATTTCTTTTCCGTATAGTAGTTCACATAAATAAAGTGCTCCATCAAAAGATCGAGCTCCTCCTGACGAAGTAATGTATTTGCCATCGTGTACTACAAATACATCTTTGTGGATGGTGAGGGCTGGAAACATCGCTTTGTATTTGTCAATATCACTAGGAAAGGTTGTGGATTCAAACCCTTTTAAAATGCCACTTTTTGCCAGCACAAAGGCTCCATCGCAATGCGAGGTAACAAATTCAGCAGTTTTATCAATGTGGCTTACAAAATTGAGCATTGCCGTATCTTCTAAGTCAGTATCTAAATGATGCTCCGCACTAGGTACCACTAAAATATCTATTTTGGGTAATGAATCGGATAGGTAATTATAATCTGGCAATAGCCTCATGCCTTCAAATGTACGAATAGGGTCAAGCGTATTGGCCACAGTAAACACGTTCATGGCTTTTATTCCTTCTCGATATTGGGTATGCTGAAAAATATCATAAGGAGCTGTTAATTCTGTGTTATACGTGCCATCCATAATTAAAATGGCCACGTTATATCTGCCTTCTACCAGTTCTGTATGGGCTTCAGTTATTACTTTTTCTTCTTGGTGCTGCTTAGATGAACAAGCTAAAGTGAAGATTAGAAAAAAAGGAATGATATTTTTCATTGTCATTATTATAAACCTGAGTTCGACCTAAGGAATGCTGCCAGAAAATAAGATAGTAGGTGAGATTTTGGAAATAAAAAGTGAAAAAATAATGGATTATTTTAAGATTTTTATTACTAAAAGATTGCCTGCTAGATATTTTCCCTTGGGCTTTAGTGAAATTTCCCTAAACTTCCTCAAATTTATTTGAATTAACTCGTTAGTCCTACATAAATTTGAGTCGTTTATGAAATTTTCACTTAAAGCTGACAGTATTCCTTAGGTCGAACTCAGGTTATAAGAATTTTAGCAGTCAGCGGGTGAATTTGTAAAGCCTCACAAATTCACCCGCTGACTGCTAACTAGCAGATTCCTGCGAAGGCACGAATAATGTGCGGTCTTGAAGTGTTTTTCAAAATGTTCTATTTCGAGGCTTGTGCAGTCTTAAAATTCGAGAGTTTATGTTTATAAATGACAGAATTTAAAGGCAAACGTAACGAAGAAATAGGGCATTCTGAAAACACAATACTTACATAGAATAATCAACCACCATCCTACTCATCGCCTTAATGCCAATAACCAAGGCGTCATCCTCCACATAAAAATCAGGTGTATGATGAGAGGGCGCATCTTCAGGCTTTACATTTACAGGAGTGCCCCCTAAAAAGAAGTAGAACCCGGGTACTTCTTGCTGAAAGAAAGAAAAATCTTCGGCACCCGTAATGGCTGGCACTAGATTAACATTATCTGTACCTACCACACTTTGCAAAGTAGGAAGCATTTTAGCCGTTAAGTCCACATCATTAAATGTGATTGGGTACCCTTCATGGATATCAACGTCAACCGTTGCTCCATTACTTTCGCCTGTTTTAATAGCAATGGTTTTAAGTCGTTCAAAAATTAAGTCGCGCATGTCATTATCAAGTGCTCTAATGGTACCGACTAGCTTAACTTCCTCTGGAATAATATTACTTCGAACGCCTCCATGAACACTACCAAAGGTAACAACGGCAGCTTCCTTTGTAAGCATCATATTCCTACTTACAATGGTTTGTACATTATTAATTATTTGAGCTGCGGTTACAATTGGGTCAATACTTTTCCATGGAGCAGAGCCGTGTGCTTGCTTACCGTGAATGGTAATTTCAAAGGTATTTGCACTGGCCATAGTGCCTCCAGGCTTATAATTAACCTGACCAACATGTGTTCCTGATGAAATATGCAATCCAAAAATGGCTTCCACATCGGGGTTTTTTAATACCCCTTCTTTTACCATAAGTTTGGCACCGCCTTCTTCGCCTTTAGGTGCTCCTTCTTCGGCTGGTTGAAAGATGAATTTTACAGTTCCTTTCAATTCTGATTTAACCGTAGATAGCACTTCCGCTGTACCCATTAAAATGGCAATATGTGTATCGTGCCCACAGGCATGCATCACAGGTACTTCATTGCCTTCATATTGTCCTTTGGCAGTCGATTTCCATGGTAAATCTACTCTTTCAGGAACAGGTAATCCATCAATATCGGCTCTAAGAGCAACCACTGGACCTGGTTTACCTCCTTTGAGGATTGCAACAACGCCAGTTTTGGCCACATTGGTTTGCACTTCTAGGCCTAGCGAATTAAGATGTGCTGCTATATATTCTGCCGTTTTAAACTCACGATTTGAGAGTTCAGGGTTTTGATGTAAATGGTGTCTCCATTCGATTGTTTTAGCTTCTATCTGCTCTGCAAGAGTCTCTACTTTTGCTTGTAGCTTAGATTTTTTGGGAGGTTTGGCAAATGCAAGTAAAATTCCAATAAGGAATAAAAAAGGTATTTTTTTGATCATGACAAAATGGGGTTAAGATGAGTAAAGCTCTAATGTAACCAATTTTTATTGAGTTGTTTATACCCAATTTGATGAGTAGAAAATTAATCTACCATTACCCTCTCAACTCTGGAGCTGATATTGGTAAGTATTTCGTAAGGAATGGTGTTTGTCTTAGTCGCCAGCTCTTTAATACCAATATTTGAACCAAACAGTTCAACAATATCCCCTGGTTCGCAATCAATATTGGTTACATCAACCATTATTAAATCCATACAAATAGTGCCAATGGTTTTAGCGCGTTTGCCATTAACAAATACTTCAGCATTCCCATTTCCAAAAACCCGAAGGTATCCATCTCCATACCCTACGCTTAGAGTTGCAATTTTTCCTCCATTCGGTAAGTCTCCGCTTCGACCATACCCAATGGTTTCTCCTTTTTTCACCTCAATTATTTGCAATATTTTGCATTGAAAAGTAGAAACCGTTTTAAGTCGATTGTTGAGCTGGTCGGCTGAATCATAGCCATAAATGCCTATACCGATTCGCACCATGTCATATTGGTACTGTTGGAAGCGAGTAACTCCTCCTGTTGGTATTAATTGTTTAAAGGGCTTATCCTCTAAGCCATTAAAAAGAATGTTAAAAGCGGAATTGAAATAAGAAGCCTGCTCATTTGTATATGCATCATGCCTTGGGTCTGCTGGAGCTACTAGATGAGCGAAGACACTAACTACCGTTATTTTTGATTGGTTAAGAAGAGAAATCGTCTCAGGGAGGTCTTCCGTTAACAGCCCGAGCCTTTTCATTCCTGCATCAATTTCTATATGTACTTTTATTTCTGTATTTAAAGCTACCGCAGATTTAACCATGGCCAGTGAGTAAAGTACAGGTTCGAGCTTTTCTTTAGCCAACTTTCCAAGTTCTTCAGGGGTGCTTGCCATTACAAAAATGGGTACGGCTATTCCTTTTTCTCTTAATTTATACCCTATTGAAGGAAAGGCAACTCCTAGGTAATCTACCTTATTTTCTGTTGCTTTTGCAACCATTAAAGCATCAGAACCATAGCCATTTGCTTTAACCATGAGTAGTAACTTGGTCTTTTTTTCTAGTAGGGCCCTGTAGGTAGCAATGTTAGCAAGTAGAGCTGATTTGCTAATAAGCACTTGTGCGTTAGAGGAGTATTTTTGTGTCAAGCTATTTTGTGTCTATTTTTAGCTAATGTAGGAGTTTTTAGAAAAAGAAAAGACAAATATCGAAGTCTAAATGTCCTGTTTATTATATCAACCTTCTTCCGTTTGGCACAGGCATGCCTACAGTAGAAAGCACGATTTGCCCCTTTTCATCTTTAAACCCAGTTATTAGCACTTCTGATTTAATCGGGCCGATTTGTTTAGGCTCAAAATTAGTTACGCAAATTACTTGCTTGCCAACTAGGTTATCCAGTTGGTATAGGTCAGTTATTTGCGCACTCGATTTTTTAATTCCTAGCCCTCCCAAGTCTACATGAATAATGTAGGCAGGGTTGCGTGCCTCTTTAAATTGTTCTGATTTAATAATTGTACCAATTCGCAATTCTACTTTTTCGAAATCTTGCCAGCTGATTATCATCTTAATTGTTAAATTATGTTAATGTAGAAACTTTAATTGCTGTACTTCGTATATTTACAAGTGCCCAACCATAATACTTATGTTTAAGAACAGTTTAGCTCTTTTTATCGTGGTTTTCTTTGTTGGCCTTGGCGGCCAAACATTAGCAAATACAGACCCACCAGTTACTGTTGACCCTAAATTAGAATCTGATAGTACAAATGTAAAAAATAAGAGTTTAATATCTGCCAAAGAGGTAAAGGCAGTGCCAGCTTCAAATGCTAATGACTCTCAGTTAAGTTTTTGGGAATCAGAAGAAGATATAGAGGAGGACTCTACGTCCAATTCAGCACTTTCGTTTAATTTTATCTATTACTTCATAGAAAAATTCAAATTTCAGGTAGAGTAAACCATACACAATTTAGTATTTTTTACAAGCCCTGTACCAAACGAAACCCTTGTCCGTGGATTGTGATTATTTTGATGGACGTTTCAGGTTTTAAATGCTTCCGTAATTTGGTAATATACACATCCATGCTGCGGGCGTTAAAATAGCTGTCATCTCCCCAAATAATTTTTAAAGCAGTCCTTCTGTCTAGGGTGCTATCAATATTTTCGCATAATAAGTTAAGTAAAGCAGATTCTTTAGATGTAAGTTTGGTTGTGCTCCCATTGATAGACAGCTCTTGGGTTTTGGTATTAAATGCAAGTTTACCAAGCGTAAATACATCTAGTTTTTCAGCTTCCACACGGTTGCCTCTTCTAAAAATTACATTGAGCCTTAACAGTAACTCTTCCATACTAAATGGCTTTGTTATATAATCTTCGGCTCCAAGCTTAAACCCGTTCAGCCTATCTTCTTTCATAGATTTGGCCGTAAGAAACAAAAATGGAACTTGAGTATCGACTTTTCTAATTTCTTTGGCTAGCGTATATCCATCCATTTTGGGCATCATTACATCGAGCAGACAGCAATCGTAGCTTTGGGCCTTAAAGGCTGCCAACCCTTCTTCTCCATCTCTAAATAAAAAGGATTCATAGCCTTTTAAGCTTAGGTATTCACTCAATATTTGACCTAGGTTTTGGTCGTCTTCTACTATCAGCAGTTTTTTAGAGTTCATAGAGGTAGTTCAATCGTAAATACACTGCCTTTTTTTATTTCTGAAGAAACTTTAATTTCTCCTTGATGTGCTTGTATAACATATTGCACATAGTTTAAGCCTAAACCAAAGCCTTTTACATTATGAACATTACCTGTGGGTACACGATAGAACTTATCAAAAACATGTTTTTGCTGATCGCTGCTTATGCCTATTCCATTGTCTTTTATTTTAATGCGAATACTTTCGCCTGTATTTTCAGTTGTAATTAAAATACGAGGCAAATTAGTAGTATACTTAATGGCATTATCTAGCAAATTGGTAATAGCATTATAAAAATGATGTCCATCTATTTCGGTTATAAAGTGGGCCGCGTTTAGCTGTAAATTAATAGATGATTCTTCTTGAGATAACTGAATGTTCCCTTTCTCAGCACAATCGGTAATCAAGTTGTGGAGGTTTTGCTTTGACTTATTAATTCGCAGCTCTTCTTTTTCCATAGTGGCAGCTTGGAGCACCCGTTCTACCTGTGTTCCTAGCCTGCTTGTTTCGTCTTTTATTACGCCAACATACTTATCCACATGGGCCTTATTCATTGATATGTCAGTATCGCTTAAGGCTTCTGCTGCCAATGACACTGTAGCAATTGGTGTTTTAAACTCGTGGGTCATATTATTGATAAAATCATTTTTAAGCTCGGAGAGTTTCTTCTGCTTTAAAATAATATAGATAGCATAGGAAAAACAAGCTATGATAACTAGTAGTAGAATAATTGAGCTACTTAATGTTGCCAGTATCTTTTTAAATAAGAACTGATCCTTTGCAGGGAAATTTACAACCAAAAAAGTAGCGTTTCCTAATATATCGTTTGGGAAAAGAGAAGCTTTTAGAGGGCTTTCAATTAGCGTTTCTTTGGCCATATTGGCGGTATCTATAAACACAAAATGGTCCGTGTTTTTATCATACACCCCAAAATTGAAGTATATATCTATCCCTTTATTTTTAAACTCGAGCTTAAGTAAACTATCTATTTCTTCTGGGTGAACTCTCCTCTGCATATCAATATTCTCTTCGTTCACCATAGCATGAACTATCTCATTAAACGCTTCCGTTTTTTTAAGAATCCGTTGTACGTTTAAATCATATCCATCAGAATCTGCTGATACTATTAACTGAACACGCATACTTCCAATAGAATCATGGAGTTGGGGCTCGTCACCCTGGCTATCTGAATGGCTCTCAACTTTTGTCATCCATCTGTTTGGAGTAGATTTGGAAGAGTCAAATACAATTAGGGTAACCTCTTCATTAATCTCAGCGTAACCCCCATCCCTTTTTAATTTTATGCGATGCTTTATATTGGTAGAGGAATCGTCACTAAAGAAAAAAACGTTGTTTTTTAAAGCAACATTGGCGAGCTCATTTCGCTCAAGTTTATAAGCCACCATATTTAACGACTCGTGTACATCTTTATTAAAGCGTTCGTTGCTAAGCTTAATGGCATTATTTATCCAGTACACCTGAAAAGAGGTGAGCCCAATTAATGACACCGTCATTAAGGAAATAATCGCCCAAATAACTTTATTGTTCATGTATTAATCCAAATCGTTATTCAAAAATACAGTTTATCTATTCTTAAGGCTCCATTTTAACATTCTTTAACCTTCTTTAACCATCCTTTAACAAATGATGTGCGTAGTTTGAAGAAACAAAATTTAGCAAAAATGAAAAATATTTTAGCAACACTACTAATACTATTTTCTGTGGTAGGGTTTAGTCAAACAAAGGTTCAATTAGAAGTTGAAAACGAAAATGGGAAAGAACAGTATAAGCTTAAACTAGAGCGAGAGGTTGATGGGAAAACTGTTATTACAGAAAAAATATATAACAGTAAAGAGGAAATGCAGAATGATCCGGAGTTAAAAGACTTAAATCTGCATATAATGCGAGGAGATGATTTGTCTTTTACTTCTAAGGAAGGTGGAAAACATATTATGATTAAAATGGAGCAGGAAGGTGATGGGAAAGATCATAAAATAATGGTTTTTACAGATGCAGAAGAAGGTGAAGATGGTAAAGAAGTAAATATAGAAATAACAGTTGATGAGGATGGTACCAAGCATGTATTTAAAAACGGAGAAGAAATTAGCATCGATGAACTTCATGGAGAAGGTGTAAGAAAAATGATCTTTATATCTAAAGATGGGGAAGATTTTGATGTTAAGGAATTAGAAGGGGAAGGCCGTAAAATAATGTTCATCTCAGAAGAAACCGATGGAGATGGAGAAGTAAAAATAGAGGTTACTGTAGATGAAGATGGCACAAAACATGTTTTTAAGAACGGGGAGGAGATAGACTTTGAGGAATTGCAAAAAGAGGGAGAAAATGTATTCGTATTTAGAAGTGATGGTGACCATAGGCTTGTAGAAGAAGAGTCGATGGAAGTTAAGGTTATAATGGATGAAGATGGCAACCCTCACGTAACTGTTAATGGTGAAGAGGTTTATTATGACCCCGATAGCTATCGGGGGGGGAAGAATAATGAACTACATATGGCTTCAGGTAAAATGGTTCGAATAGAAGATGGTGGAAGTAGTGTTATTAAAGAAGTCATTATTTTTAAAGGAGAAGATGGAGATGAGAAGGATGTAAAAGTTGAAGTCATCATTCAGAAAATGGTGCTCCATCTAGAAGATGTAAATGCCGAGGACGAAAAAGCTTTTTCTATTGAAGATAGCAAGAACCTTAAACTAGATGAATTTAATTTTTACCCGAACCCAAGTAACGGCACGTTTAATTTAAAATTTGCTGGCAAAGAGAAATCAACGATGGTAAGAGTAACTGACATTAATGGTAAAGAAGTATATGCCGAGGATCTTCAAAACTTTAGTGGAATCTATGATAAAGAAATTAATCTTGCCGGACTTAAAAAAGGAATTTACCTTTTGCAAGTAGTGCAAGGCAGTAAGGTAGTAAATAAAAAAATAGTGATTGAGTAAAGTATTACCACTAATCTTTTAATAAGGCGATACTGGTTTTCAGTATCGCCTTATTTTTGTACTAGTAAGAATGATTCTAGATAGGTAAAGGAGGTCAATAGTTCTTAAATAATTGATTTATTATGATTTAAGTCATTTTTTATATTGGGCAAAGCCAACTACATTTGCACTGTTTATAATAATTCTAAATAATTGAGCAAAGCAAAAACGGTCGGAGATTTAAAGCCAGGAGAGAACGGCACCATTTGTTGTTTTAAGGACGATCACTTGTCATTGAAGCTATTGGATATGGGATGCCTGCCCGGCACGAGTGTAGAAATGAAATTTTCGGCACCCCTTGGTGATCCTATTTGCATTGATGTTGAAGGATATAACTTATTGCTCCGAAAAGCTGAAGCTCATACCATTTCGCTAGTTGAGTAGTTAATGAGTACAAAACAGCGAAAACGCATTGCACTTGTCGGCAATCCTAACTCTGGCAAGTCTTCTTTATTTAATCAACTCACTGGTCTCAATCAAAAAATTGGCAATTTCCCAGGAGTTACTGTGGATAAAAAATCGGGTATTTCCGTCCTTCTTAATGGGGAGAAAGTTGAAATAATTGATTTGCCAGGTACGTATAGTATCTATCCAAAATCCAATGATGAAACTGTTGTAGCTAATATTCTTTTAAATAAAGAAAATGCCCTTTTTCCTGACATTTTGGTTGTTGTTGTGGATGCCTCTAATCTCAAGCGTAATTTGTTGCTCTTTACCCAAATGAAGGATTTGGGACTTCCTGTTATTCTGGCCCTTAATATGGTAGATATGGCCGATAGAATAGGGGTGGGCTATGATTTAGAGTTGCTTGAAAAAGAACTGGGAGCTCTGGTAATTTCTACTAATGCTCGGGTTGGCGAAGGCATTGATGAGCTTAAGAAAGCGCTGGAAAATCAAGTTATGGTGAGTGGAGGCAGTTTTTTTGATGTCACCGAACTTGCCAAAGATCAAATTACAGACTATCTAAAAGAACACCCTGAGGACACCGCCTATTGGGCTCTGCAACAATTAACAAGTGAGGGTAAACTTGAAGAAAACGATAGTGTTCAGGCCAAAGACACTACCCTGCGTTATGGCAAAATTAATCGACTGGTTAAGCAAGTAGAAGTTAAAAAAGAGGCCATAGGGCTAAAGCCTTACTCTGAGAAAATTGATAAAATACTTACCCATAAAATATGGGGATATGTTATTTTCCTCTCCGTTCTGTTTGTTATTTTCCAAGCGATTTTTGCCTGGGCAAGCTGGCCAATGGATCTGATAGATATAGTTTTCTCCGAACTTTCGGCATGGCTTTCTACTAACTTACCGGCAGGTATTTTCACTGATTTATTAGCTAAAGGCTTGGTGCCAGGCATAGGTGGAGTGCTTATATTTATTCCGCAAATAGCCATTCTGTTTGCTTTTATATCCTTGTTGGAGGAGTCTGGATATATGGCCAGGGTCGTATTTCTAATGGATAAAATAATGCGCAAGTTTGGCTTAAATGGAAAAAGCGTAGTTCCGCTTATTTCAGGTGTAGCTTGTGCCATACCAGCCATAATGGCAACTCGAACCATTGAAAATTGGAAGGAAAGGATGATTACTATTTTTGTAACACCCTTAATGAGTTGTTCGGCAAGGCTACCAGTGTATACTATTCTTATTGCCTTGGTTATTCCTGATGAGTATGTTTTAGGCGTATTTAATATGCAAGGGCTCGTTTTGCTAAGCTTATACCTTTTGGGGTTTATAGCCGTGCTAATTTCAGCCTATATTCTAAAAAAATTAATGAAAACTACAGAGCGTAGTTTTTTAATTATGGAGTTGCCAACCTATAAGACCCCTCGATGGAAAAATGTAGGGTTAACTATTCTGGAAAAAGTAAAAACCTTTTCTTTTGAAGCCGGTAAAATAATTATAGCGGTATCCATTGTGTTATGGGTATTAGCAACTTATGGGCCAGGCGACAATATTGCCAATGCAGAGGCTAATGTAAAAGCAACTTTAGTGGGCACTAATTATACAGAGGCAGAGCTAAATGATAAGGTAGCCTCTTATAAATTAGAAAACTCCTATGTGGCTAAACTTGGCAAAGCCATTGAGCCGGCTATTAAACCTCTTGGGTTTAACTGGAAGGTAGGCATTGCGTTGGTTACTTCTTTTGCAGCTCGTGAAGTTTTTGTGGGCACGATGTCCACCATTTACAGTATTGAATCTGCTGATGGAGATGTAAATACTATAAAAGCACGTATGGGTTCTGAAATTAATCCAGAAACTGGACAGCTTTATTTTACACTACCCGTGGGTTTATCTTTAATGGTATTTTATGTGTTTGCTATGCAATGCATAAGTACTTTGGCCATTACTTATAGAGAAACTAAGGGCTGGAAGTGGCCAATTTTACAAACTATCTATATGTCGGGCTTAGCCTATGTGCTTTCGTTGTTGACGTTCAATTTATTTTCGTAGGATTTCTCCTTACTCATCTGGTGACTCCAAGTCACCAGATGAGTGTATAACTTTTTTATTCTTATTTTTAAACCCGAATTATGCGATAGGGTTCGTGATGAGGCTTTAAGTCACAATAAATCAGGCAGTTTGGATTCGAAAGCATAGCACCGCTATGGTGAGAACACAAACAAAGCAAAGCGACTGATTTGAAGTGAGTTAAAGGCCTAATAGAAATTCTATTGCATATTTCGGGTTAAAGAAGGTTAAAATTGGAAACAGGAATGAACTTTATACCAGACAACCTTTATCATATTTATAACCGAGGGAATAACAGCCAGCTTCTTTTCTTTGAAAGGGAAAACTACCTGTATCTTTTATCTAAAATTAGAACGCATTTATATCCGCTGGTTGATATTCTTGCATACTGCTTAATGCCTAATCAGTTTCATTTACTTGTTTATATTCCTTCCGAATCACATTCATCAGGTGACTCCAAGTCACCTGATGAATTGAACAAAAGAATTGTGAGTGCAATTGCTATAATTTTGAGATCTTATACTCGAGCTATTAACAAAAAGCATGGTCGTACAGGTTCTTTATTCCAATCAAAGACGAAAGCCAAAAATCTTTCAGAAAAGCAAAATTATGCCTTCACTTGTTTTCATTATATACATCAAAACCCAGTCTCCGCTAAGCTAGTTAATTCGATAGCAGATTGGGAGTTTTCATCTTACCAAGATTATGCTGGGATTAGAGATGGAACACTTTGTAGTAAAGTTTTAGCCGTGTATTTACTCGACATTCCAATTGAATCAAACCTCTTTATTCAACAATCAAAGAGTGTAAAAATTGAGAATACGGAAAAGGAAAGTCTGTTATAAACACGATATTTGATTTTAATATGAATAAAGAACAGCCAAACAATCCGCTTCATGGAATTAAGTTAGCAGATATTTTAGAGCACTTAGTAAATGTGTATGGTTGGGAAGAATTAGGTGTAAGAATAAATATTCGTAGTTTTAATTATGAACCATCTATTAAATCTAGCCTCAAGTTTTTACGTAGAACGCCATGGGCAAGAGATAAAGTAGAAAGGCTATACTTAAGGTCTGTTAATAAGTAAAATTCCTTTTTTTCACTTGAGGGCCGAAGGCAATTACCATTGATACCTGGCTACCCAAGACTCATCAGGTGACTTGGAGTCACCTGATGAGAAATACAGGTATTGATTAGTTTTACCCCAACTTTTCAACACTTATAATTGAGAATCGACTAAAGTGCTTCTTAATTTCTTTACGTGCTACAAAAAGCATATTGGCCCCTTCTTGTTCGCTGGTATCCCAGTTATGTCCACACTGTATGGTAATCTGTTGGCCTCGGTACACTGTACGATTAGCACCGAAGCCAGTAAATGTAATTCTATAATTAAACACAAAATGCTATTTCATATTTTCAATAATTTCATCTACTACGGTTGGGTCTAGCAAGGTAGAAGTATCTCCGAAATTATCAGTTTGCCCTTCAGCAATTTTCCGAAGAATTCTACGCATTATTTTACCAGAACGCGTTTTAGGTAAGCCAGTAACAATTTGAACCTTATCCGGTTTGGCAATAGGGCCTATTATTTTGTTTACAGTAGCTCTTATTTCATTTTCTAAACTGGCAGCCGATCTCTGAGAATCATCCGCAATTACATAGGCATATATACCTTGGCCTTTAATCTCATGTGGGTAGCCTACCACTGCCGACTCTATCACAAGGGGATGCTCATTAATGGCATTTTCTACTTCGGCCGTTCCCATTCTATGACCAGATACATTAATTACATCATCAACTCTACCGAGTATTCTGTAATAACCGTCCTCATCTCTTTTTACTCCATCACCGGTAAAATACATGCCAGGATAGGTAGAAAAATAGGTTTGCTTACAACGGTCGTGATCTCCGTAAGTAGTGCGAATCATTCCAGGCCAGGGGTACTTAATGCAAAGATTACCTTGGACACTATTCCCTTTTAACTCTTGTCCCTTTTCATCTACAATTACAGGTTGGATTCCAGGTAATGGAAGCGTGGCATAAGACGGTTTTGTTGGAGTAATTCCTGCTATGGGCGACAACATTATACCGCCAGTTTCAGTTTGCCACCAGGTATCTACAATGGGGCATTTGTTTTTACCCACATGGTCGTGGTACCAGTGCCAAGCTTCTTCATTAATAGGTTCGCCAACAGAGCCTAATACCTTAAGTGAGCTTAAGTCTTTGCCTTTAAATGGGTCGAGGCCGTGAGCTTCTAATGCCCGTATAGCAGTAGGTGCTGTGTAAAATTGATTTACCTTATGCTTATCCACTACATCCCAAAAGCGACCCGCGTCTGGGTAGGTCGGTATACCTTCGAACATTAGTGTTGTGGCTCCAGTTAATAATGGTCCGTAAACTATATATGAGTGACCAGTAATCCAACCCACATCGGCTGTGCACCAATACACATCTCCGGCCGTGTATTGAAATACATTTTCGAAGGTAAATTGTGCATATACCATATAGCCACCACAAGTGTGTACCACCCCTTTGGGTTTGCCTGTAGAACCAGAAGTATAGAGTATAAAAAGAAGGTCTTCTGAGTCCATTTCTTCGGCTTCGCAAATTGTTGATTCTCCTTCAATAACATCGTGCCACCAATAGTCACGGTCTTGCTTCATTATTACTTCTCCACCTGTGCGGCAAAGGGTAATAACCGATTCAATAGTAGAGCAATTTTCTACGGCTTCATCTACTACGGCTTTAATCGGAATCACTTTCGCACCTCTGTAATTTTCGTCAGATGTAAGCACCATTTTGGCTTGGCAATCGTTAATTCGGTCGGCTAGGGCAGTGGACGAGAATCCTGCAAACACAATGGAATGCACAGCTCCTACTCTAGCACAGGCGAGCATAGCAATGGCTGCTTCTGGCACCATTGGCATATAAATGACTATTCGGTCACCTTTTTTTATGCCTTTCTGTTTAAGCGCATTAGAGAACTGATTTACCTGTTCGTAAAGATCTTTATAGGTTAAGGTTCTTGAGGCTTCAGAAGGGTCATTAGGTTCCCAAATAATGGCAGGCCTATCCCCGTGTGTATACATATACCGGTCAAGAATATTCTCTGTAATATTAAGTTTACCATTTACAAACCAATTGATTTTTGGTTCTTCAAAATTCCAATCAACTACTTTATCCCATTGCTTTTTCCAATGAAAGGTTTCTGCTACTCTGTTCCAAAAAGCTTCAGGTTCTAAGACACTTTTTTGGTATTCATGGAGGTAGCCGGATAAGGTTTGAATTTTGATACTCATAATAGACTTATTGAAGAATAGTATTGCTGAAAAATATGAATCTGTAAAATAAATGATAATTACTGATTCAAAATAATTTATCAGCTACAATTCAACTAAAAGAGTTTAATCCCTATTCAATTTCTTGCAAGTTTACAACCGTTCCAACACCACCGTAAAATGCCTCATAATAGGAGCTTCTTTCAAAACCCTTAACCCTCGTGTGATTTCCTTTCGCCTATCATATACATTGCAAACAGCTGCTGCAATATAATCCATATGGCTATTGGTATAAACTCTGCGAGGGATTGCGAGCCGAACTAGTTCTAATTTAGGGTAGCGGTTTTCTCTTGTTATTGGGTCTCGATCTGCCAATAAGGTGCCTACCTCAACCGCTCTAATTCCGCCTTCCAAGTATAATTCCACCACTAAAGTTTGAGCGATATATTCCTCTTTTGGAATTTCCGGAAAAAAGGCTGCGGCATTAATAAAAATAGCATGACCTCCAGTTGGCTGTAACAGAGGCACTCCATGGGCTAAAAGTTTATCAGCTAAATACTCTACTTGCCGAATTCTAGTATCTAAATAATCAAATTCGGTGGCTTCATCTAAGCCCTGGCAAAGGGCATTCATATCTCTGCCCGACATACCTCCGTAAGTTACAAACCCTTCAAACATAATATTGTATACACTTGCCTTTTCATAAAGTTCACGATCACGAAACCCAATAAAACCACCCATATTAACAATAGCATCTTTCTTACTACTCATAGTCATGGCATCGGCATAGGAGTACATCTCACTCACGATTTCTTTTATCGATTTTTTTGCATAGCCTTCCTCACGTTTTTTAATAAAGTAAGCGTTTTCTGCAAACCGTGCCGAGTCTATCACTACCTTAGATTCGTATCGATGAGTGAGGGCAGATACTTCTCTCAAGTTTTGCATGGAAACAGGTTGCCCTCCAGATGTGTTATTGGTAACTGTAACAATTACCATTGGTATTTTTTCTTGTGTGCTTTCCTCGAACACTTTAGAAAGTTTACTCAGGTCAATATTTCCTTTAAAAGGATGATAAAGGGTAGAATCAAAGGCCTCATCGATGGTGCAATCAACTGCCTTTGCTTTTCTAAATTCGATATGTCCTTTGGTGGTATCGAAATGTGAATTGCCAGGAATAATGTCTCCTTCTTTTACCAATACAGAGAACAGTACATTTTCGGCAGCTCTGCCTTGATGCGTTGGCAAAAAATCATTGAAACCAAAAAGCTGTGTAATAGTCTCTTTCATTTTTAGGTAGGAGGTGGCACCCGCGTAGCTCTCATCACCTATCATCATTTGGCTCCACTGCTTATCGCTCATAGCTCCAGTACCTGAGTCGGTTAGCAAATCTATAAATACATATTCGCTTCGGAGGTTAAACACATTATTATAGGCTTCAGCTAGCCATTGTTCGCGTTGTTCTTGTGTACTTTGTTTGATGGTTTCCACCATCTTAATTTTATATAATTCTGCAAATGGAAGTTTCATAAGTTATTTTTTAAATGAAGAAATTGAATCCTCTTATAATTGTGTTGGGATGTTAAACCCGAAATATGCAATAGAATTTCTATTAGGCCTTTAACTCACTTCAAATCAGTCGCTTTGCTTTGTTTGTGTTCTCACCATAGCGGTGCTATGCTTTCGAATCCAAACTGCCTGATTTATT